>JBOGXX010000204.1:0-5439 GCA_050696475.1 Solirubrobacteraceae bacterium
GGGCAAGTGCTGCCTGTTCAAGGAGTTCGCGGGCGTCGACGCCTTCCCGATCTGCCTGGATACGACCGACCCACAGGAGATCGTGCGCACGGTCAAGCTGATCGCCCCGGGCTTCGGCGGGATCAACCTCGAGGACATATCGGCCCCACGCTGCTTAGAAATCGAGGAGCAGCTCAAGCACGAGCTCGACATCCCCGTCTTCCACGACGACCAGCACGGCACGGCGGTCGTCGTGATGGCGGCGCTGCTGAACGCGGCGAAGCTGACCGGGCGAAACCTGGCGGACCTGAGCGTGCTGATCATCGGTCTCGGCGCAGCGGGGATCGCGGTCACCAAGATCCTGCTCGCAGCGGGAGTGCGTCAGATCATCGGAGCGGACTCCCGCGGCGTGCTCTCTGCGCAGCGCGAGGACTATCTGGACGGCTCCATGAACGCAGTCAAGCGCTGGTTCGCGGAAGTCACCAATCCCGACTGCCGTAAAGGCGCACCGGCGGACGTGATCGACGGCGCGGACCTCCTGATCGGCCTGTCCGGCGCGCGCGCGCTGCCGGCGCAGGCGCTGGCGCGGATGAGCCCGGATGCGATGGTCTTCGCGATGGCCAACCCCAACCCCGAGGTCAATCCCGAGGAGGCGGCGCCGCACGTGCGGATCATGGCCACCGGGCGTTCGGATTACCCGAACCAGATCAACAACGTGCTGTGCTTCCCCGGCATCTTCCGCGGCGCGCTGGACGTGCGCGCGCCGGAGATCACCGAGGAGATGAAGATGGCCGCCGCGCACGCGATCGCGGCGATCGTCGAGGACAGCGAACTGCGGGAGGACTACATTATCCCGTCGGTGTTCAACCGTGACGTGGCGCCGGCCGTCGCAGCCGCGGTAGCGGAGCAGGCGCGCCGCGCGGGCACCGCGCAGGCGGGACAGCAGGTGGGCTTCGCGCCGGGCGACGCCGTCACCAGCGGTCCGCAGGTGCTCGACGGCCGCTTGTGAGAGGCTAGTCGCATGTCCATGCGGGTGACGCTCACCGGGGCGACCGGGCTGATCGGGCCGACGCTCGTGAGGTCCTTGCAGGAGGACGGCGCGCAGGTCACGGTGCTGACACGCGACCCGCAACGGGCCAAGTCGCGGCTGGGTGACGTCGACGCCGTGCGCTGGGAGCTGAGCAGCGAGCCTGCGCCGGCGGAGGCGCTTGCAGGACGCCACGCGATCGTGCATCTGGCCGGAGAGCCGGTCGCACAACGCTGGAGCGAGAAGGTCAAGCGGGCGATCCGCGAGAGCCGCCAGGTGGGGACACGCAACCTCATCGCGGGCATCGCTGCCGTCGAGCGGGAGGCGGGCAAGCGGCCGGCCACGCTCATCAGCTCATCCGCGATCGGCTACTACGGCGCCCACGGCGATGAGCCTCTGGACGAGGACGCCGCACCCGGCAGCGACTTCCTCGCACAGGTGTGCGTCGATTGGGAGAACGCAGCGGCGGGCGCGCGCGAGCTCGGCCTGCGGGTCGTACAGGTGCGCACCGGCGTCGTTCTCGACAGCGACGGAGGCGCGCTCAGCAAGATGCTGCCCCCGTTCCGGCTCGGCGTCGGCGGCCCCGTGGCCGGCGGTCGCCAGTACATCTCGTGGATCCACGCCAAGGACCTCGTCGGGATGATGCTCGCCGCGCTACAGGACGAGCGCTGGAGCGGTCCGGTCAATGCCTCCGCGCCTGAGCCGGTGACCAACCGCGACTTCTCAAAGGTCCTCGGCCAGGTGCTCAGACGTCCGGCGCTGCTCCCGGTGCCCGGCGCGGCGCTGCGGCTGCTCTACGGCGAGATGGCCGAGATCGTGACGAGCGGTGCCCGCGTGATGCCGGCCAAGCCGCTCGTCCTCGGCTACCAGTTCAGCCACCCGCAGTTGGAGCAGGCGCTGCGCTCGGCGCTCGACGCCGGCTAGCGCCGTAGGCGCTCAAACCGGCAACGGCACGCCGCTGAGGCGAACCTCAGCGCGGTTGTCAGTCTCGATGATCACGCGGCAGGGCCGCTTGCTGAGCAGGTACACGGCTGTCGGGCCGATCCGCTGCTCGCCCGCGGGCGCGTGGATCGTCGACCAGTAGATCACGTCGCAGTGGACACGTTCTGCTTCCTCGACGATCGCCGCGCCGGAGCTGCGCGTGCGGATCAGGCCTGTGTGGATCTTGATGCCGGCGCGCCTGGCCTGGATGCGAGCGCTCTCGAGCACCGAGCGCCCGCGCGCCTCCTCCTCCGCCAGGCCCGACTCGAGCGAGAGCTGGCGCGGCACGGGCAGCACGTAGATCGCATAGACGACGCCGTCTTCGCCGATCAGCTTGGCGGCGCTGCTGAGCGCGGAGGCGCTGACGTCATCGCCGAAGATCGGCACCAGCGCGGTCTTGTACTCCAGCTCCTCGAAGTCGGCGGGACGCTCGACGTGAGCGATCTTGTAGCCCTTGCGCGGATCCAACCCCTGTCGCCTGCGGTAGTAGAAGTAGCCGCCCATGCCAAGCACCATCCAGGGGATCCCCACGACACGCGCCTCGCTGTGCAGGACCGTCACGGCGATCCACGCGGCGGCTGTGCCGACGCCGCCGACGATCGCGCTCAGCGGAATCACATACCCCCGGATCCTGATGCCACCGGGAGTCCGGTATGGACGCTCGCGATCGGCATCTTTGACGCGCAGGGCCACGATCGCCGCGTGGGCTGTCGTGAACGACAGCATCGCCCCGAACGAGTAGAGGTTGCCGAGTACCGCGGTGTTGCCGTAGATGATCAGCGTGCATGCCAGGAACGAGAAGAAGATCAGCGTGAACCACGGCGTGCGGTATCTGGCGTGCAGCCGCGAGAACAGCTGCGGCAGCTGACGGTGCTCGGACAGCGACCAGGATAGCCGCGAGATGCCGATCATGCCGGCGTTGGTGGCGATGAACAGGATCGTCGCTGCGAGGATCCCGAGGTAGTACTTGGCGAGTTTCAGGACCACGCCGTGCAGGCCCAGGTGCTCGACCACGCCGAGCATCGGGTCGTTTTCGAAGAAGCCGCCGAGCGACGTCGCATACCCGGAGGCCGAGAAGGACTGTTTCAGCGCCGGGCTGTAGCCGACGCCGTGGTGGAGGATCGGGAGCGCCGACAGCGCGACGATCGAGATGCCCGCGTAGACGGCGAGGACCGCCAGCACGACGAGGTTGACCGCCCTCGGCACCTGCCTGCCGGGGTCCCTGGCCTCCTCGGCCATGTTCGCGACCGTCTCGATGCCGGTATACGCGAGCATCGCCAGCGACAGCGCGAAGATCAGTTCTCTCCAGGTGGGAACGCTGCCGAGGTGGACCTGGTGGATCAGCAGCGACGGGTTCAGGACCAGCACCGCGCCGAGGCCGACGAGCAGGATCTGCGTGCTCAGGTCGAGCACCGCGAGAACGAGGTTGAGCTTCGCGGACTCGCCGAGGCCGCGAATGTTCAGCCAGGCCAGCAGCGCGACGACGATCAGGCCGCCGAAGATGTCATCCGGGTTGTGCTTGAGGGCACCGAGCCCCGGGAACGCGCTCAGGTAGTGCGGCACGAAGAACGCCGAGATGGCGATCGTGAGGATGTAGTCGAGGCTGAGTGCCCAGCCGGCGAAGAACGAGACGATGTCGTTGAATGCGTGGCGCGCGAACGAGGACGAGCCGCCTGCTTCGGGGAACATCGAGGCGCCCTCCGCGTACGTTTTCGCGGTGAGGGCGAACAGGCCACCGGCGAAGATGAAGACGACGGGAGTCAGGCCGAGCGCGTGCGCGGCGACGAGCCCGAGGGCGTAGTAGATCGAGGAGCCGACATTGCCATAGGCGGTGGCGAACATGCCGGAGACGCCGACGGACTTGCGCAGCCCGTGCTCTGAGAGTCTCGCCATCTAGTGGCGGCCCTGTGCGCCGCACCCGCCCGCGACGGCGTGGATCCTCACGCCGCCACAGTAACTCGCTGGCCGTCAAGCGCGTGTGAAGAAAGGGCCGTCGCGCGTTCAGATTTTACAAAGAAAGTGACGATCGCCGCGTGGGAAGCGTCACCCGCTGAAGCGGTAGCCGATCCCCGAGTCCGTACGGATCAGCCGCCGCTCGGGCTCTCCGGCGTGGAGCTTGCCGCGGAGGTTGGCTATATGCGTGCGCAACACGGGCGTGGCGTCCTCGTACTCCGGGCCCCAGACCTCCCTCAGCAGCTGCCTGTGAGTCATGAGCATGCCGCGATTGAGCACGAGCACCCGCAGCAGGGAGAACTCGGTGGGTGTGAGATGCACCTCCTCACCGTTCACCCACACCGCGTGTGCCGCGAGATCGAGGACCAGTGCGCCGGTCTCGATGCGTGGCTCGTTGGCGTCCCGGCCGGCGCGCCGCAGGGCGGCGTTCACTCTGGCCACGAGCTCTCCCGGGCCGAACGGCTTGGTGACGTAGTCGTCGGCGCCGTGGTGCAGAGCCTCGATCTTGGTCTCCTCGTCGCTGATCGCAGATAGGACGAGAATCGGGATCTCGCTCCACTCGCGAAGGCGCCGGCAGAGCTCGATCCCCGGCAGGTCGGGCAGCAGCAGATCGACGATCGCGAGCTGCGGCGCGACGACGGCGGCGTAGTCGAGCGCCTCCTCGGCGCTCGCCGCGATAACCACCTCGTAGCCGGCCTCGCGCAGGATCAACCTCAGGGCCCTGCGAATCTGCGGATCGTCGTCGCACACGAGGATGCGCTGGCCGGACATCAGCCACCACGCCCGGCGCTCACAGCGCTTCTCCCGACGCCCTCGTGCTGCTCCAGCGGGAACTCGACGACAAAGCTCGTGCCCCGACCGGGGACGGACTCGACGCTGATCCGCCCTCCGTTGAGCTCCAGGAAGCCGCGTGTGATCGCCAGACCCAATCCCGATCCGGGATGGCGCTCGGGAGCCTCGGAGGAGCGGTAGAAGGGAAGGAAGATGCGCTCCTGCTCGCTGCGCGGGATGCCGGGACCCTGATCGACGACCAGGATCCGGATGCGGTCGCGCACAGCCCGCGCTCTCACCGTGACGGGCTTCTCGCCGGAGTAGCGAGCGGCGTTCTCGAGCACGTTGGCGAACGCGCGCTCCAGCTGACCGGGGTCGCCCTGCAGCAGCGGCATGTCCGGTTCGACTGACAGCTTGAAGTCAGGCGTGCGGGCGCCCACCTGCTCGATCGCCTCCTGGAGCACCTCGTCGATCGAGTACCAGCTCAGGCGCGGCTCCGCGCGTCCCGCCTGCAGCACCGACAGGTCGAGCAGCTTCTCGATCAGCCGCCACAAGCGCGTGGCGGCGTCGAGCACCTGCTCGCGAACCTCACCGACGTGCTCCCGCGTTGGTCGCTCGGCGTCCAGCGCCGTCGCAGCCATCAGGATCGCCGTCAGCGGCGTGCGCAGGTCATGGGAGACCGAGCGCAGCACCGCGGTCTTCAGCTCGTCGCTGCGGCGCAGGGCCTC
>JBOGXX010000205.1:0-4358 GCA_050696475.1 Solirubrobacteraceae bacterium
GGCCAGCGCTGCGCGGCGGTCGCGGTCGTCAGCGGCGACGGACTGCGCCAGCTGTTCGCCGGCCTCGGCGTGCACACGATCGATGGCGGCCCCACGCTCAACCCCTCGACCTACGACCTGCTGGCGGGCATCCACGAGGTGCCGACCGAGGAGGTAGTGCTGCTGACGAACAACGCGAACGTGATCATGGCCGCCGAACACGCCGCGAGGCTCTCGGACAAGCAGGTGCACGTCGCGCCGACCACCAGCCAGCAGGCGGGGCTCGCGGCTGCTGTGGCGTTCGCTCAGGACCGTTCGGTCGAGGAGAACGCCCAGGCGATGACCGCGGTGCTCGCGCGGCTGCGCACCGGCGCCGTCGCTCCCGCGGCGCGCGACGACGCACAGGGGCGCTTCAGGCGGGGCGACGCGGTGGGCTTCGTGGAGGATGAGGTGCTCGCCTGGGGAGACGCGCGCGAGACGCTTCGCCGCGTGCTGCACGCGCTCGCTGGGGCCAACGACGCAGACGGGCCGCCGGAACTGATCAGCGTGCTCGACGGTGAGGGTGCGCCGCTGGGGCTGGCGGAGGTCAAAGGCATGGTCAACGGCACGATTGAGCTCGAGCTGCGCCACGGCGGCCAGCCCGCATACTGGTGGCTGCTCGCCGCGGAGTGAAGCGGCCCGCACCCGAGGCGAGCGGCTGGATACGACCGCCGTGGCGATCATGATTGTCCGCGGATGTCGGCGAGCCGGAGCAAGACCCATGCGTCGGGCCCGCTCGCCGGCGGCCCAACAGATCAGCAGGCCGGTGCGCCGGTGCGCGGCTTCGCCTCCTCGAGCGCGCTCACTCGCCAGCAGCTGACCGCTGCGCCAGTGCGTTGGCCGCGGCCGTCGCGGCTGCGGGAGCCGCTGGATCTGAAGGCGAAGAAGCTCGCCGCGGGGATGCGCGCGCTCGGCCTGCAGACCGTCGGGGACCTGCTCGAGCATCTGCCGAGTGACAGCCGCGAGGCGCGCAGCGTCGGCGCCCTGCGCGCGGGAGAGCAGGCCACGGTGACGGTGGAGATCCGCAGGATCACCAGGCGCTCGGTGCGTCGTCGCGCCATGCGCCCGCTGGTCGAGGCGACCGTGTTCGACGCAACCGGGACGATGCGCGCGACGTTCTTCAATCAGCCTTGGCTGACCGAGCGCTACCCGCCCGGCACGCGCGTGCTGCTGCACGGCAAGGCCGACGGGCGCGGGGGCTTCAGCGTCGCCCACCACGCAGCCGGCGCCGAGGCTCTCGGCGATCCGGCGTTCGCCGCCGACGGCGGCGGCAGCGACGCCGTGGCGCACTATCCGGCGACGGACGGGGTCAGCTCCACGCAGATCCTGACGCTCGTTCACGGTGCCAGGGGTGCGCTCGCCGACGTGGTCGAGGCGCTCTCGGCGCAGACGAGGCTCACCGAAGGCCTGCCCGACCGGGCGAGCGCGCTGGCGGCGATGCACTTCCCGCGCCTGCCGCAGGACCTCGAGACGGGCCGCCGGCGCCTGGCGTTCGAGGAGCTGCTGCTGACCCAGCTGGGCTTCCTGCGCCGGCGTGCCGCGCGCCGGGCGCGCAGCGGCGCGGCGATCCTCACCGACCGCGAGTCGCTCGGCGGACGCTGGCTGCAGGCGGGGCTTCCGTTCGAGCTCACCGGCGATCAGCGCCGCGCGATCGATGCGATCGCCGAGGATCTCGCGCGCCCAGCGCCGATGCAGCGCTTGCTGATGGGGGAGGTGGGCGCCGGCAAGACCGTGGTGGCGCTCTACGCGATGCTGCAGGCGGCCGGCCACGGTCACCAGGCCGCGTTGATGGAGCCCACGGAGACGCTCGCCGAGCAGCACTTCGCGACGATCCAGAGCCTGCTCGGCCGCGAGCCGCTCACCGCCGCGCTGCTCACCGGCTCGACGCCGGCAGCGCGCCGGCGCGACATCCTCGGCAAGCTCGCGGGCGGCGAGCTGTCGCTGGTCGTTGGAACCCACGCCCTGATCGAGCCGGAGGTGCGCTTCGCCGCGCTGGCGGTGGCGGTCATCGATGAGCAGCATCGCTTCGGCGTGCGCCAGCGAGCGGCGCTCGGCGAGCGCCGGCGGAGCGCCAGGGGCGCCGGCGGCGGCTACGCTCCGCACACGCTGCACATGACCGCCACGCCGATTCCGCGTACGCTGGCGCTGGCCCGCTACGGCGACCTCGACACGAGCGCGCTGCGGGAGCTGCCGCGCGGGCGCCAGCCGACGGAAACGCTGCTGGTCACCGGGCTGCGCGAGCGCGCGAGCGCCTACGAGCGCCTGCGCGAGGAGCTGGCGGCGGGACGCCAGGCTTACGTCGTGTGCCCGCTGATCGAGGAGCCCGACGAGCTCACGCACGCGCAGGCCGGCGGCCCGTCGCCGCCGGCACAGCCGGAGATGCGCGCTGCCGCGGCCGAGCTGGCGCGCCTCAGGCTGGGAGAGCTGCGCGGCTACGAGCTGGCGCTGCTGCACGGTGGCATGCGCGCGCGAGAGAAGCAGCAGGCGATGGCGTCGTTCGTCTCCGGGCGCTCGCAGGTGCTGGTGGCGACGACTGTGATCGAGGTGGGGATCGACGTACCCAACGCGACGGTGATGCTGATCGAGAACGCGGAGCGCTTTGGCATCTCCCAGTTGCATCAGCTGCGCGGGAGGGTCGGCCGCGGCGAGCACCGCGCGACGTGCTTCCTGCTGGCGGGAGGGCAGTCGGAGTGCTCGGGCAGGCTGCGCGCGCTGGTCCAGCACAACGACGGCTTCCGTCTCGCTGAGATCGATCTCGCGCTGCGCAAGGAGGGCGAGCTGACCGGCACCCGCCAGTCTGGCAGTGGCCAGTTCCGCGTCGCGCGGCTCCCGCAGGACGCGCAGCTGCTCGAGCGCGCCCGAGCCCGCGCCGAGGCGATCCTTGCAGGCGACCCGGAGCTGCGCTCGCCCGAGCACGTGCTGCTCGCCACCGTCCTTCGGCAGCAGCGGGGAGAGCAGGCGCCCGAGCCGCTCCCTGCCTGAGCATCCGCCCCGGCTACCGTTGCCCGCATGCGGGTGATCGCGGGACGTTTCGGCGGCAGACGCTTGCAGGCGCCGCGTGGCAGCGTGACCAGGCCGACCTCCGATCGCGTCCGGGAGGCGCTGTTCGCGATGCTGGGAGAGCTCGACGGCGCGCGCGTGCTCGACCTGTTCGCGGGCACCGGTGCGCTCGGGATCGAGGCGCTCTCGAGGGGCGCCCGGACTGCGGTCTACGTCGAGCGCGACGCGGGCGCGCTGCGGGTCCTGAACGCGAACCTCAAGGCGCTTGCGATCCCCGCGGAGGTCGCGCAGGTGCGCCGTGGGGACGCGTTGGCGGCTCTGCAAAGCGCACGCGAGAGCAAAGAGACATACGATCTGCTGTTCATCGACCCTCCCTATCGGCAGGCGCGCGACTGGGGGCCCGAGCTGTCGGCGATGCTGCCGGCGCTGCTCGAGCCAGACGCTCGCGTCGTCCTCGAGAGCGATCGGCGCGACCCGCTAGAGGTGGCGCTGGCCCTCGAGCGCGAGCGCCGCTACGGCGACACTTTGATCAAAATCCACCGTCACCAATGACCCCAGTCCAGAAATCGATAGCCGTGTGCCCGGGCTCGTATGACCCCATCACCAATGGCCACCTCGACGTGATCCGCCGCACCGCGGCGCTCTACGAGGAGGTGGTCGTCGCGGTGGTCGACCGCTCGGTGCGCAAGAGCAACGCGCTGTTCGGCATCGAGGAGCGCCTGGGCTTCGTGACGCGCGCGCTGGCGGACCTCGAGCACGTGCGCGTCGAGCCGTTCTCCACGCTGGTGGTGGACTTCGCCCGGAGCGTCGGGGCGAAGTCGATCGTCAAGGGGCTGCGTGCGATCTCCGACTTCGAGTACGAGCTGGAGATGAACCAGCTCAACCGCCGCCAGGACCCTGAGATCGAGTCCGTCTACCTGATGGCCTCGCCGCAGTACAGTTTTCTCTCATCCAGCGGCGTCAAGGAGCTCGCTACGTTCGGGGGCAGGATCGACGATCTCGTACCCGACGAGGTGGCCGGGCGTTTGCAGGAAGAGTTGCGACGCTGACGAAATGAGCGATGACGCGGCGCCGGACGCCCGCGGAGGTGACTGAAAAATGGATGTCCTGGTACTTATAGACAAGCTCGACGACTTGGTGCACAACGCCAAGCCGGTGCCCCTGACCGACCAGGTGCGCGTGGACAAGGAGGAGATCTACGACATCCTCGACCAGATGCGCGCGACGATCCCCGAGGAGATCAAGCAGGCGCGCTGGATCGTCAAGGAGCGCCAGGAGATGCTGGCCGAGGCCAAGCGCGAGGCCGAGCGCATCGTCAAGGAGGCGCGCGACCGCCAGGA
>JBOGXX010000206.1:0-7897 GCA_050696475.1 Solirubrobacteraceae bacterium
GGTGTCGCCCTGGCCGCCGGGTCGGCGGTTGCCGGCGAGGAAGCCGCGCGCAAGCGGCGACCACGGGATGAGGCCGACGCCTTCCTCCGCGCAGAGCGGGATCATCTCGCGCTCCTCTTCTCGATAGATCAGGTTGTAGTGGTTCTGCATCGAGACGAAGCGCGTCCAGCCGTGCACGTCGGCGACGTGCTGGGCCTTGGCGAACTGCCACGCGAACATGCTGCTGGCGCCGATGTAGCGGGCCTTGCCCGCACGCACCACGTCGTGCAGGGCCTGCATCGTCTCCTCGATCGGAGTGCGGTTGTCCCAGCGGTGGATCTGGTAGAGGTCCACGTAGTCCATCTGCAGGCGCTGCAGCGAGGCGTCGATCGCGCTGAAGATGTGCTTGCGCGAGAGCCCGCCGCCGTTCTCGCCGGGCGCCATCGGCATGAACACCTTGCTCGCCAGCACGATCTCCTCGCGCGTGAGGAGCTTGCCCAGCAGGCGCCCGGAGGCGGTCTCGCTGGCTCCCTGCGAGTAGGTGTCGGCGGTGTCGAAGAACGTGATCCCGCCCTCCACCGCCGCACGCACGATCGGCTCCGCTGCCTGCTCGTCGAGCACCCAAGCTTTGTCGCTGTCGTTGCCGAAGCTCATCATGCCGAGGCACACGCGCGAGACCCGTAGGCCGCTGGCGCCGAGGTTCACGTACTCCATCTGCTGGCCTCCGGTCTCGATTGCAGGGTGCCGGTAGGTGCGCGGCTGTCGCACACCGACCGGAGGATGATAGGCCGCTCGCTCGTGCCAACCGGCGCTCCGGCGAACGGGATCAGTGGCGGGCCGTGGTCTTTGCGCTTGCCCCGCGGCTCCTGGCGCCGGCCTTCGCGGGCCGCGCGGCCAGGGCGAGCAGCTCGTCCATGCCGCTGACGATGCCGGCGCTCAGCGCGGAGATGTCGGGGGCGCCGTCGTAGTCGCCGGTGACGCCGAAGAACAGTCCGCCATCGTAGGAGAAGATCGCGACGACGATGCGGATCGAGCCGACGACGGGGACGAACGGAAAGGATTGCAGCATGCGCCGCCCGAGTGTTTGCACGGGCTGCTGGGGACCGGGGACGTTGGTCGTGGCGGTGTGCATGTTCAGCCGCGGCGAGAGCGTCACCAGGCGGCTCCCGAGCGCGAGCAGCAGCGGCGGCGCGAAGCCGGACATGGAGGTTAGGACGTCACCAGCGACCGCCTGCTTGGACTCCTTGATCCCGTCCATCTCCGCGCGAATCCTCTGCAGGCGCCGCACGGGATCGGACAGACCGACGGGCAGCCCGGCGAACACCGCTGAGACGCGGTTGTTATAGACGCCGCGCTCGCCCCTGGCACGCACGGACACGGGCACCATCGTGCGAACCACGCGCTCCTCGGCGATGTTCTCGCCGCGGGACTTCAGCAGCTCGCGAAAGCCGTTGGTGATGAGCGTGAGCACGACGTCGTTGACGGTGCCGCCGAGGGCGCTGCGCACGACCTTCACGTCGGACAGGCGTGCCTCGGCCCAGCTCCAGCGCCGGTGCGGACCGATCGGGCCGGTCAGCGAGGAGGCTCCCACGGGGCGCATGCTGGCAGTGGCGGCCACGGTCGCGCGCGCCATCTCGAGCACCGAGCGCAGGGTCTCTCGCGGTGCCTGCGCCACCCGGCGCAGCGCTTCCAGCTGGCCGGCCGGGCTGACGCGCCTGGTGAGCGTGCGCACGAGCACCTCGACTCCGTTTGGCTCGGGCGCTGGTGCCCATTCCTGCGCGTGCTCGCCGGCACTGTCGTCGGAGAACATGACGGACATCAGGTCTGTGGCGGCGACCCCGTCGACCATGCAGTGGTGGACCTTCGACAGCAGCGCCCAGCGTCCGCCCTGCAGGCCCTCCACGGCCCACAGCTCCCACAGCGGCTTGTCGCGGTCGAGGTGCTGGGAGAAGACGCGGGCGGCCATCCGGCGCAGCTGCTCGTCGCTGCCGGGCGCAGGGATGGCGGTGTGGCGCAGGTGGTAGTCGAGGCTGAAGTGCGGGTCATCGACCCACACGGGCGGCCCTGCGGCGAGCGCCACGAAGTGAACCTTCTGGCGGTAGCGGGGCACGAGGCCGAGCTTGCCGGCGACCATCGCGCGGAGCTCGTCAAACGGCGGTGGCGGACCCTCGAAGATGCTGGCGCCGCCGATGTGCATCGGTGTGGTGTCGTTCTCGACGTGCAGGAAGGACGAGTCGACGGCGCTCATCCATTCCATGTGGAGCTCCTACTGGCCGTCGAGCACGCGCTCGAGCACCCGGTAGACCTCCGGGTGGACTGACATGCCACAGTGGCTGGAGTCGACCTCAACAGCCTTGGCGTAGGGATCGACGCACGCCTGCCAGTCGACGATACCGTCGCTGCGCGAGTGCACGGCGACAGCATCGATGCCGTCGGGAAGCGGCGCCAGTAGATCCTCGCGAAAGGCCGCGCAGCAGTCCCCCTCACGGCAGGAACTGGAGAACAGCCCCGGCAGCCCGAGGTCGCCGAGCATCGCCACCCAGCGCACGGTACGCAGCACCTGCGAGGAGACGGCAAGGCCGTCACGCACGGGTGCGCCGAGCATCACCAGCCCGCGCACGCTGTCGGACCGGCGCACGGCGAGCGCGCGAGCGAACGTTCCGCCGCGGCTCTGGCCGATCACGACGACCGGGCTGGCGCTCGCCTGCGCGAGCTGCTCGAGGTGCTCCTCCAGGCGGGAGACAATCCGCTCGGCGCAGCCAATGTTGACGAGCATGCCGCTCATCGCCACACGGTGCCCGCGGCGCTTGAGCCAGTGGCGCAGGACGCCGAGCGACGCGTCGCCGGCCATGAACCCGGGGATCAGCAGCACAGGCGGCGCATCTGCGTGTCGCCGCGGGCTACGCAATGCGCCATCGGCGAACAGTCGTGCCAGCTCGCCGCTGTAGCGCAGCTCACCCCAGACGGAAGCAACGGAAGCCGGCTCGACGCCTGCATCGGCAGTCGTTCGTGACATCGGTGACATAGAGTACGCACGATGGAGCTTCGAGACAAGCACATCGTGGTCACGGGCGGCGCGGGAGGCATCGGCCGGGCGCTCGTGCGTCGCTTCTTGGAGGAGGGGGCGCGGGCGGTGGTGGTGGCCGATCGCCAGCTGGAGGGGGCGAGCAGGCTGGCTGAGCAGCTCGGTGCGCGAGCGCTTGCGGTGCAGTTCGACGCGGGGCGCGAGGACAGCGTCCAGGAGCTGATCGCCACCGCCACCGACGCGCACGGGCCGATCGACATCTACATCTCCAACGCCGGCATCGGCGGGGCGGGCGGGGGGCCGGAGGCGCCGGATGAGGCATGGGACGAAGCGTGGCGCGTAAACGTGATGGCGCACGTGTGGGCGGCGCGAGCGCTGCTGCCGCGGATGCGCGAGCGCGGCGACGGCTACCTGATCAACACGGCCTCCGCGGCGGGCCTGCTGACGCAGGTCTCATCGCTGGTCTACAGCGTCAGCAAGCACGCGGCGGTGTCGCTGGCGGAGTGGCTGGCAATCGAATACCACGACGACGGCGTGCGCGTGTCGTGCATCTGCCCGCAGGGGGTGCGCACGCCGATGCTCGAAGAAGGGATGCAGGAGGCGGCAGCCGCGGCGGCGCTGAGCGCAGGCGGGCTGATCGAACCGGAGGACGTGGCGGACGCGGTGGTGGCGGGGATCAACGACGAGCGCTTCCTGATCCTGCCGCACGAGAACGTGGCGGAGTTCATGGCACGCAGGGGCTCAGACCCGGAACGCTGGATCAAGGGCATGCGCCGTCTGGTGCGAAGCGCGCGCTCAGCTGAGCCGAGCTGAGCTGAGGAGGGCACGGCGGGCTCCCGGACATACGGGGCGTCGTGCGAGCAGGCCAGCGTCACCTCGTCAGAGTGGCGTAGGCGTCTGGCTATGCGGGCGCAGGCTGGGGTAGGGCGCCGTTGCTCGACTGGACCGTGTGCGCGTCGGAGTCGGCGCTCGGCCCCTGCAGTGCGCGTCCGTGGCGGATCAGGTCGGCGGCGAGCTCGGCCACGGCGATCGTGGGGGCGTTGGTGTTGCCGCGCGGCACCATCGGCATCACCGACGCGTCGACGAGGCGCAGCCCCTCGACGCCGTTGACGCGCAGCTGGGCGTCGACCACAGCATCGGGGTCCTGGCCAAGGCGACAGGTGCCGACGGGGTGGTAGATGGAGAAGGTGGTGCGCGCGATGTGCTCGCGCAGCGCCTCGTCGCTGTCGCCGTCGGGCGCGATGCACGGAGTCACGGCATAGGGCGCGAGGGCGGGCTGCGCGCAGATCTCGAGCATCCGGCGAAAGCCCGCGAGCATCCGCTCCATGTCGTCGCCGGCGGTGTAGTAGGAGTGGTGCACGATCGGCTTGGCGGTGGGGTCGCACGAGGCGAGGCGCACGCTGCCGCGGCTGTTGGGGGTGAGCAGGCAGGGCGTCGCCAGGAAGCCGTGCGCCTCGGGGTCGCTCATCCCCTCGTCGATGATCTGCACGGGTATGAAGTGGAACTGGATGTCGGGCGCAGGGGCGTCGGGGGCGACGCGGATGAAACCGCCGGACTCGGCGAAGTTCGAGGCGAGCGGGCCGGTCTGAGTGGCTTCGTACTCCTGCAGTGCCTCCGGCTCCAGCGAACGCAGCAGGCTGACTTCCTCGGGCGTCGTCCAGACGGCGTAGGAGGCCGCGTGGTCTGAGAGGTTCTCGCCGACGGCCGGCTGGTCGAGCAGCACCTCGATTTCGCGCATCGTCAGGTGCTCGGCGGGTCCGATGCCGGAGAGCATCAACAGCTGCGGCGAGTTGTAGGCGCCACCGCAGAGGATCACCTCGCGCTCGGCGCGGAGCTCCTGGACCTGGCCGAGCTGGCTTGCCCGCACGCCGACAGCGCGCTTGCCGTCGAACAGCACGCTGTGCACGAGCATGTAGGGCATCACAGTGAGGTTCGCGCGCTCGCTGACCGGGTGCAGGTAGGCGACGGCGGCGCTCGCGCGCATGCCGCCACGATGGGTGACCTGGTAAAGGCCGACGCCGTCCTGGTGCTCGCCGTTGAAATCGTCGTTGCGGGGGATGCCCGCCTGTACAGCTGCGTCGACGAAGGCACTGGCCATGGGGTTCTTCGAGCGGCCCTCGCTCACCGGCAGCGGCCCGCCGACGCCGTGCCAGCGCGAAGCGCCGCGCTCGTTGTCCTCGGCCTTCAGGAAGTAGGGCATCAGGTCGGCCGCGGACCATCCGGGCACGTCCCATTCGTCGTAGTCGAGTCGATTGCCGCGGATGTAGATCATCGCGTTGATCGAGGAGGAGCCACCGAGCACCTTGCCGCGCGGCAGCGGGATGCGCCGGCCAGCGCACTCGGGCTCGGGCGCGGTGCAGTAGTCCCAGTCCACCTCCGTGCGCGGCAGCTGCAGGTAGCCGAGCGGCATGTGGATGTTCTCGTTGACGTCCGGCGGCCCCGCCTCGAGCAGCAGCACCTGCACGTCCGGGTCCTCGCTCAGCCGGTTTGCCAGCACACATCCCGCCGAACCCGCACCCACGATCACGTAGTCATACATGTTCCCAACCCCTCGCTCGCGGCTTACCGTCTCCTTGCAGCCACGATACTCCTCGCGCGGCGGTGCCCGCGCGCTATATCCGACTCAGCTTCTCGTGGCGCACTTCTCGCGCTGGCGCTCGGGGGCGATGCGGACGACGTCCCAAACCAGGCCGACGCGCTCCATTGTCACGATCACCCACGCGGAGGGGTCGAGCTGCCACCAGCGCAGGCCGTGGCGTGCGGATGTCGGGAAGGCGTGGTGGTTGTTGTGCCAGGCCTCGCCGAAGGTGGGCAGCGCGAGCCACAGCAGGTTGCGCGACTGATCGCGCGTCGCGTAGCTCCGGCGCCCGAAGAAGTGACACAGGGAGTTGATCGAGAAGGTGGCGTGGTGGAGCAGGAACATGCGCACGGCTCCGCCCCAGAGCATCGCGGTCAGACCGCCGATCACTGTGCCGGTGAGCGCGACACCGAGGCTGAAGGGAAACGCGAGCCCGAGGATCACCCACAGCACGAACGTGCGATCGACGAAGCGCACGACGGGATCGGCGAGCAGGTCCTTTGCGTAGCGCTGCTCGTCCGCGAGCGCATCGCCGCTGAGGATCCATCCGAGGTGCGCGTGGAACAGGCCGCCCACGGCTCCGCGCCAGCCGCTTGCGTGGCCGACGTGAGGGCTGTGCGGGTCGCCGGGTTCGTCGGAGAAACGATGGTGCTTGCGGTGGTTTGCCACCCACTCGATCACCGGCCCCTCGACGGCCGCCGAGCCGAGCGCCGCGAACAGCCCACGCAGCGGGGCGCTGGTCTTGAAGCTGCGATGCGTGAGCAGGCGGTGAAAGCCGACGGTGATGCCCAGCCCCGTGAGCGCGTAGGTGATCGCGAGCGCCACCAGATCGCTCCAGTGCAGCGCCCCGCCCCAGGTCAGCGATGCGGCCCACGCGACCAGGCCCAGCGGCAGGAGCATCACGGCGATGTTCGCCACGCGGTCGACGACCAATATCGCGTCGGGGCGCTCATCCGCCGCTGCGTCGATCGGAGATGTGGCGCCGGCGCGCTCGACGGCGGGCCCCTCCTCGACGAGCGCGGGCCCGCCGGGCAGCTGGTCGACTGTCATCCGGCGTCACGATATCCGCTGCGAACGCCCCAGAGCCCGGCGCGGGCAGAACGCCAGACGGTGGCTTGTCCTAGACTCGAACGCGTGCGCAGCGCGCTAGTCCTCTTCGTGCTCTCGCCCGCTCACCTGCGCGCGTTCTGAGCGATGGCGTTCGTCAAGGGACTGCAGGAGGTGGGCGACGGCCTTTACGCCTACCTGCAACCGGACGGGGGCTGGGGCTGGAGCAACGCGGGCCTGGTCGTGGACGGAGAGCACACGCTCCTGGTGGACACGCTGTACGACCTGGCGTTGACCGAGCAGATGCTGCAGGCGATGCGCGGTGCCGTGCCGGCGGCGGCGCGGATCGACACGCTCGTGAACACGCACGCCAACGGCGATCACTGCTACGGGAACCAGCTCGTCGAGGGCGCCCGCATCATCGCCTCCGAGCGCACCGCAGCGGAGATGCCGGAGCTGGCGCCGGCGGCGATGGCCGCGCTGCTCGAGCAGGCCCCGGCGATGGGCAGGCTGGGAGCGTTCTTCGAGCAGTGCTTCGGGGCGTTTGAATTCAACGGGATCGAGCTGGCGCTCCCGCAGGAGACCTTCGCGGGTGAGCTCGAGTGGAGGGTGGGCGACCGCGCGCTCACGCTGATCGAGGTCGGCCCGGCGCACACGCGCGGCGACACGCTCGTGCACGTCCGCGAGGATCGCGTGCTGTTCTCCGGCGACATCCTGTTCTCCCAGGCGCACCCGATCGCATGGGCGGGACCCGTGTCCAACTGGATCGCCGCCTGCGAGCGCATCCTCGCACTGGACGTCGATGTGATTGTGCCGGGCCATGGGCCGCTGGCGGACCTGGACGCGGTGCGCGAGCTGCGAGCGTACTTCGAGTACCTATACCAGGAGGCGCGAGCGTGTCATGCGCGAGGGATGACGCCGCTGCAGGCCGCGCGCTCGATCTCGCTGCAACGCTGGGCGGACTGGGGCGAGTCGGAGCGACTGGTCGTGAACATCGCGAACATCTACGGCGAGCTCTCCCCCGGGGAGCAGCCGCTGGCCCCGGTGGCGGCGTTCGAGCTGATGGCGGAGCTCGCAGGCGAGCGGGGGCTATGATCGACGCGGCTGGGCAAGCGGACCACGGGGAGCGAGATGCAGGCAGCGAGGACCCGCAGCGAGCCGGTCCGACCCGGGCGGCTGGGATGAGCGCGGTCAACCACCAGGTGCGCCTCGCGGCACGCCCCGCGGGGCTGCCGAAGGCAACCGACTGGAGCTTTACGGAGGAGCCT
>JBOGXX010000207.1:0-5600 GCA_050696475.1 Solirubrobacteraceae bacterium
GCCCTACATCGTCGTGTTCCTCAACAAGGCCGACATGGTCGATGACGAGGAGCTGCTCGAGCTGGTCGAGGTCGAGGTCCGCGAGCTGCTCAGCGAATACGACTTCCCCGGCGACGACATCCCCTTCATCGTCGGCTCGGCGCTGAAGGCGCTCGAAGGCGACGACGGCGCCAAGGAGAAGATCCTCGAGCTCGCCGCCGCGCTGGACACCTACATCCCCGAGCCCGTCAGGGAGCTCGACAAGCCTTTCCTGATGCCGATCGAGGACGTCTTCTCGATCACCGGCCGCGGCACCGTCGCCACCGGCCGTATCGAGCAGGGCGTCGTCAACACCGGCGACACGGTCGAAATCGTGGGCATCCACGAGTCGACCAGCACGGTCGTCACTGGCGTGGAGATGTTCCGCAAGATCCTGGACGAGGGCCAGGCCGGCGACAACGTCGGCTGCCTGCTGCGTGGGACCAAGCGCGAGGAGATCGAGCGCGGACAGGTGCTGTGCAAGCCCGGGTCGATCACCCCGCACACCAAGTACAAGGCAGAGGTCTACGTGCTCAAGAAGGAGGAGGGTGGCCGCCACACTCCATTCTTCACGGGCTACCGTCCTCAGTTCTACTTCCGTACAACCGACGTCACCGGCGTTGCGAAGCTGCCCGACGGCGTCGAGATGGTCATGCCCGGCTACAACGTCCAGATGGAGATCGAGCTGATCCAGCCGATCGCCATGGACCAGGGGCTGCGATTCGCCATCCGCGAGGGTGGTCGCACGGTCGGCTCGGGAGTGGTCAGCGAGATCATCGAGTAGTACACGCGCGTCCATCCATACCCTCGGAGGGACGCGCGCATTGGCAGTCCGATACGACTAAGTACCCCGCCATGCGGGTGGGGCGGCGACGGGATGGGCCCTCCAGAGGCGCCCATCCGCTCCCGCCCCGCTGTCTGCGCACGGCGCCCGGCGGGAGCGCTCTCCCACCGGCGAGGCAGACAGCGAGCGCGGACCGAAGCACCGAGACACCACAGAGATCAGAGAGCAGCGGACACAAAGACCCCATGGCATCGGCCAACCAAAACAAGATTCGCATCCGCCTGAAGGCGTATGACACCTCGGCGATCGAGTCGGCGGCCAAGGAGATCGTCGAGACGGCCACCCGTACCGGCGCCAGCGTGTCCGGGCCGGTGCCGCTGCCGACGGAGAAGAACGTCTACTGCGTGATTCGTTCGCCGTTCAAGGACAAGGACTCGCGCGAGCACTTTGAGATCCGCACGCACAAGCGTCTGATCGACATCCACCAGCCAACTCCCAAGACGGTCGACTCGCTCCAGCGCCTGGATCATCTCCCGGCAGGCGTGGACATCGAGATTCGTCTGGCCACCTGAAACCCGCCGGCTCTACGACCTCCAACAGAACGACGCCACCATCTCCATGTCCGCCATCCTCGCCAAGAAGCTCGGTATGACCCAGGTCTTCCAGAAGGATGGCAGGGTCGCGCGCGTCACCGTTCTGCAGGCGGGCCCGTGCCCGGTGACCGCCATCCGCACGCCCGAGCGCGACGGCTACGAAGCGGTGCAGCTGGCCTATGGTCAGACCAGGGAGAAGCACCTGTCAAAGCCCGAGCTCGGCCATCTGAAGAAGGTCGACGCGCCGCCGATGCGCACGCTCGTGGAGTTTCGCGACGAGGTCGGTGAGCTGACTCTGGGCGACTCCGTCACCGTCGAGTCCTTCGAGGCGGGCACACGCGTGAAGGTCTCGGGCGTCTCCAAGGGCAAGGGCTTCCAGGGCACGATCAAGCGCCACAAATTCGCAAGCGGCCCCAAGTCGCACGGCTCGCACAACGTGCGCGCGCCAGGGTCGATCGGCGCCTCCGCGACGCCCTCGCGCGTGTTCAAGGGGATCCGCGGGCCTGGGCAGATGGGGAACAAGCGCGCCACCCAAAAGGGTCTTGAGATCGTCAGCGTCGACCTCAAGGAAAACCTGCTGTTGGTTCGTGGCTCGGTGCCCGGTCCACCCGGCGGGATCGTGGAGGTGCGCAGCGATGCCTGACGCGTTCGTGCTCAGCTCCGCCGGCGCGGCATCGACGAGCGGGTCCTCGCCGAAAAAGGTGAAGCTCGACGACAGCGCCTTCGGCGCTCGGTTCGCCGGTCCGCTCGTGCATCAGAGCGTGCGTGCCGAGCAGGCCGCCCGCCGGCGCGGAACGGCTGCGACGAAAACCCGTGGCAAGGTCTCCGGTGGAGGCGCGAAGCCCTGGCGTCAGAAGGGCACAGGCCGCGCGCGCGCCGGCTCCAGCCGCTCTCCCGTGTGGACTGGCGGAGGCACCGTGTTCGGGCCCCAGCCGCGCTCCTACACCTTCAAGGTCAACCGCAAGGAGCAGCGCGCCGCGCTGCGCAGCGCGCTGTCGCTGCACGCCGGTCGCGGTTCGATCGCGATCCTCGATGCGACCGCCTTCAAGGCGCCCAAGACCAGCGATGCCGTGGAGCTGCTCGAGAGTTGGAACCCGCCCTTCCCGCCATTGCCCGCGCTGGTCGTGCTCTCCCCGCAGGAGTCATCCGCGGCGCTCTCGTTTCGCAACCTTTCCCGTGTCGCTGTGCTGAGCGCCGAGAACGTAGGCGTGGCGGACCTGCTGGGCGCCGCCTCGCTGGTCATCTCAGAGTCCGCCCTCGAGGCGCTCACCGCCCGCACCGGCAAGCCGCGCTCGGCGCAGGAGACGAAATCCTGATGGAGCACACGCAGGTGGTCATCCGTCCGGTTGTCTCAGAGAAGAGCTACGTGCTCTCCGCTGCCGATCGCTACACCTTCCGCGTCCACCCCGATGCGCACAAGACGCACATCCGCCAGGCGGTCGAGGCGCTGTTCGACGTGCACGTCGTCGAGGTGCGCACGCTCAGCGTCAAGAGCAAGCCCAAGCGCCGCGGCAGCACTGCTCAGGGCCGCACCCGCACCTGGAAGAAGGCGATCGTGCAGATCCGTGCCGGCGAGAGCATCCCCATCTTCCAGGGCCTGGCGGCTCTCGACGCATAGGAACTGAACGATGCCGATACGTAAGCCAAGACCAACCAGTCCCGGGATGCGATTCGTCTCCTACCCGGACATTGCGGAGATCACGAAGTCAAAGCCCGAGAAGACTCTGATCGAAGGCCTGAAGAAGAGCGGCGGCCGCAACGCGCGAGGACGCAAGACCGCCCGCCACCGCGGCGGCGGTGCCAAGCGTGCCTACCGGCGGGTCGACTTCAAGCGCCGCAAGGACGGCGTCAACGCGAAGGTCGCCGCGATCGAGTACGACCCCAACCGCTCCGCGTATATCGCTCTGCTGCACTATGTCGATGGCGAGAAGCGCTACATCCTCGCCCCCCAGCGGCTCACCGTCGGCATGACCGTCGCCTCCGGCGAGGGCGCCGATATCGCTGTCGGCAACTGCATGGAGCTATCGCGCATGCCCGTCGGCACGGTCGTGCACAACATCGAGCTCTCGCCCGGCCGCGGCGGGCAGATGGCACGATCGGCAGGAGCGTCTGCGCAGCTGATGGCCAAGGACGGCGACATGGCCACCCTGCGCCTGCCCTCGGGCGAGATGCGCCTGGTGCGCGCCGAGTGCAGGGCCACGGTCGGCACGATCGGCAACGCCGAGCACCAGAACGTGAAGGTCGGCAAGGCAGGGCGCAAGCGCCACATGGGCGTGCGACCGCAGACGCGCGGCGTCGCCATGAACCCCGTCGACCACCCGCACGGTGGCGGCGAGGGCTCGACCACCGCAGGGCGTCACCCCGTGACGCCGTGGGGCGTGCCAACGCTGGGCTATCGCACGCGCAAGCAGAACAAGACCTCCAACCGCTACATCGTGCGCGGCAGGCGCCGAGGGAAGGGCCGCAGCAGATGAGTCGTTCGAGCAAGAAGGGGCCGTGGGTGGAAGAGCGCCTGATGGCACGGATCGAGGCGCTCAACGCCGCCAACAACAAAAAAATGCTGCGTACCTGGTCGCGTGCCTCGACGGTCTTCCCTGAGATGGTGGGTCACACGATCGCGGTGCACGACGGCAAGAAACACGTTCCCGTGTACATCAGCGAGTCGATGGTCGGCCACAAGCTCGGCGAGTTCGCGCCCACGCGGGTCTTCCGCGGACACGCGGGATCGGGCAAGGTGCGCTGATGGGCGACGCCACTCCCCCAGAGCCGCCGCAGGGCAGCGAGGCCGAGGAGCAGGCGCCGGCGGCGGACGCGGGCAAACCCGCCAAAGCAGCCAAAGCAGCCAAAGCGCGCAAAGCCGACAAGCCCGCTGCCAAAGCCAAGCACGTCAAAGACGGCGAGTCGAAGGCTGAGCCCAAGGCGAAAGCGCCCAAGGCCAAAGCGAAAGCAGTTGCCAAAAAGGCTCCCGCCAAAAACGCCGCCGAGGATGAGCCCGCGCAGGGCAAGCCCCGGGCTACAGGACGATCCGCCACAAAAAAACGCGGCGAGAAGAAAGCTGCCGTCGCGAAAGCAGCAGCCCCCGGGGATGCCGCGGAGGCGCAAGAGCTCGCAAAGGCACGGGACGCCGAGAAGCCCGGCAAGCTCGGGCGACGTGCGGTTGCCAGCGCCAAAGGAGCGCCGCGGCGGCGGGTAGTCCGTGCCCACGCCCGCTACGTGCGTACCTCCGCCCGCAAGGCGCGCATGGTGTGCGGACATATCCGCGGGAAGTCCGTCCAGGAGGCACGCGCTATCCTCGCGTTCACCTCCCGTGAGGTGGCACGCGATTGGAGCAAGCTGCTCGAGTCCGCCGTTGCCAACGCCGAAAGCAACCACGAGTTGCTCGAGGACGATCTGATCGTGCGGGAGGCATACGCCGACGAAGGGCCAACGATCAAGCGCTTTCGGCCGCGCGCGATGGGACGGGCCACCCCGATCCGCAAGCGCACGAGCCACCTGACGATAACGCTTAGTCCGCGCCCGGAGCCCGGAAACACCAAGAGACACGGCTGAGAGACTGAGAATGGGACAGAAGGTTCATCCAGAGGCTATGCGCGTGGGTTACATCCACGACTGGAAGTCGAACTGGTTCAACGAGAAGAACTTCGCGGAGTATCTCGCCGAGGACGTGCGCGTGCGCGAGCACATCGTCAACAAGCTCGCCCACGCCGGCCTGTCCGACATCACCATCCGCAAGGACGCAAACGAGCTCGAGGTGAACATCCACACCGCACGGCCGGGAATCGTGATCGGCAAGTCCGGCACCGAAGTGGACGCGTTGCGCCGCGACCTTCACCGGATGACCAAGAAGCAGATCAAGGTCAACATCCTGGAGATCAAGCGTCCGGAGCTCGACGCCAAGCTCGTGGCCCAGTCGATCGCCGAGCAGCTGCAGAACCGCGTCGCCTTCCGTCGCGCGATGAAGCGCGCGCTGACCAGCGCCATGCGCTCTGGCGCCAAGGGCGTGAAGGTGCAGGTCGCCGGACGCCTCGGCGGCGCTGAGATGGCGCGCACGGAAAGCTACTCCGACGGCCGCGTGCCGCTGCACACGATGCGCGCGGACATCGACTACGGCTTCTACGAGGCGCGCACCACCTTCGGTCGGATTGGCGTGAAGTGCTGGATGAACAAGGGCGAGATCATGCCGGAGGGCTACACCGGCGCTGACC
>JBOGXX010000208.1:0-3846 GCA_050696475.1 Solirubrobacteraceae bacterium
CTCTACCAGTACGTCTCGCGTCGCGCCACGGTCTACCCATCGGGGACCGCGCGGATCTACCTGCTGATCCCCCTCAGCTCCACCAAGGCGCTCTGCGGCAGGACCGACCGGGACACCGTCGTCCACACGCTCGAGCGCGTCGCCAAGCTGATCTACACGGGCGAGTCCGGCGAAGCCGCGCACAGGCAGATCGTCCGCGTCCAGCACAACCAGCCGCTGCTCGACGCGGTCGCCGAACGCAATCCCGCGGCGACCGAACTCGCGATCAAGGCGCTGCTGAACGAGCACATCGTGCGCATCCACGTGACCGCCGAAGGCAAGCTGCTCGCAGATGTCGGCGGCCCGTACGTGCTCGCGCCGGTGAGCGCCAACCTGACACGCGACGGGCGCACGATCGGCAGCGTCACGCTCTCGATCCAGGATGACGAAGGCTACCTGCGCCTGGCCAGGCGGCTGGCGGGCATGGACGTGCTGATGTACATGAAGGGGGCGAAGCCGGAACTCGTCAAGAACAGCCTCGGCCGCGTGTCGGGCACCGTTCCCGCCGGCGGCTCCTACACCTATCGCGGGCGCTCCTACGGCGTGTTCACCGTCCACGCGCAGGCCTTCCCAACGGGCACCCTCACGATCCGCGTGCTCGTCCCGTTCCCCTACCCGTAGGCTCAGGCCGGCGCCAGCGACTCCTGCTTGGCGCGCAGCGATTCGAACAGCTGAGCGAAAGAGTCGGAGAACTTCTCGACCCCCTCGCGCTCGAGCGTCTCGGTCACATCCTCGTAGTCGATGCCCACGCGCTCGAGCTCCGCGAAGACGTGGTGGGCCTGATCGAGGTCGCTTTGCAGACGCGGCTGCGGGTCGCCGTGATCCTGGTAGACCATGATCGTCTCCTCAGGCATCGTGTTGACGGTGTCCGGCCCGATCAACTCATCCACGTACAGCACGTCCGGGTAGGCGGGGTTCTTGGTGGAGGTGGACGCCCACAGCACCCGCTGCGGGGTGGCGCCCTTGCCGAGGAGGTAATCCCAGCGCGGTCCGCTGAAAACCTCCAGGTAGTGCGCGTATGCGAGCTTGGCGTTGGCGATCGCGAGCTTGCCGTGCAACTCCTTCGGGGCGGAGAGCTGTTCCAGGCGCCGATCGGCCTCGGTGTCGATCCGCGAGACGAAGAAGCTCGCCACCGACGCCACCGTGCTTGGATCTCCACCCTCCGCCACCAGCCGCTCGATGCCGCGGACGTAGGACTCCGCCACCTCCGCGTAGCGCTGCAGCGAGAAGATCAGCGTGACGTTGATCGAGCGACCCTTGGCGATCACGTCCTCCACCGCCGCCAGCCCCGGCTTTGTGGCCGGGATCTTCACCATCAGGTTCGGACGATCGACGCTCTCGTGGATTCGGATCGCCTCTCTGTAGGTGCTCAGCGTGTCGTAGGCCAGCCGCGGGTCAACCTCCAGGGAGACGTACCCGTCGCGCCCACTGCCGCCGTCCCACACCTGGCGGAAGAGATCGCACGCCTCCCTGATGTCCTGTTCGGCGAGCGCCCAGAAGACAGCGGCGCCATCCTTGCCTTCAGCGCCCAGCTGATGAAGCTGCTCGTCATAGGCCTCGCCGGAGCTCATCGCCTTCTCGAAGATCGTCGGGTTCGACGTGGCGCCGACTACCGAGTAGTGGTCGATCAGCTCCCGCAGGTGTCCGGCGCGAATCGACTCGCGCGAGAGGAAATCGACCCACACGCTCTGCTTCAGCTCCGACAGACGTGTGAGGGGCGGTGCATCGGAGGGCATTGGCGTCTCCTGTCAGTGTTTCCGTTCGAGCAACTGGCGCGCTCGCGCGAGGATGTTCTCAGTTGTGAAGCCCAGCTTCTCGAGCACGGTATTACCCGGCGCAGACGCGCCGAAGCGGTCGAGGCCGAGGACATCGCCGTCGAGGCCCACCCACTTGCCCCAGCTGATCGTGGCGCCCGGCTCGACCGCCAGCCGAGTCCTGACCGCGGGGGGCAGCACCTCGTCGCGGTACGCCTGGCGCTGCTCCTCGAACAGGTCCACGCACGGCATCGAGACGACCCGCACGCGTGTGCCCTGCTCGGCCAGCGCCCTGCCGGCCGCAAACGTCAGCGGCAGCTCGGCGCCGGTGGCGATGAGGATGATCTCCGGCTCCGACCCAGAGGAGTCCCAGAGCACGTAGGCTCCGCACTCGACGCCGCGGGCGCTCGCGACCTCGTCGCGGTCGAGCACCAGCACGTTCTGCCGCGAGAGCAGCAGCGCCGTCGGGCCGTCGTCGCGCTCGAGCGCCACGCGCCAGGCCTCGGCCGTCTCGTTTGCGTCGCCGGGGCGCATCACCCAAAGGCGCGGAATCGCGCGCAGCGAGGCGTAGTGCTCGATCGGCTGGTGCGTCGGGCCGTCCTCGCCCACGCCCACCGAGTCGTGCGTCCAGACCCAGACCACGGGCAGACCCATCAGCGCCGAGAGCCGCACGGCGCCGCGCATGTAGTCCGAGAACATCAGGAACGTCGAGCCGTACGGTTTGACGATGCCGCCGTGAGCGCACGCGCCGTTGACGATCGCGCCCATCGCGTGCTCGCGAATGCCGAAGGGAACGTTGCGGCCCGCATGGACCTTCGAGAACTCGCCGGCGCCGTCGAACAGCGTCTTGGTCGACTCGACCAGGTCCGCCGCGCCGCCGATCATCGTCGGGCCGTACTCGGCAAACGCCGCCATCACCTTCTGGCCGGCTGAGCGGGTGGCGATCTGTTCGCCGGCGGCGAACTGCGGCAGCGACTCGCGCCACCCCTCCCGCAGCTTCCCCGCCCAGGCGCGGTCCCAGTCCTGCGACATCTCCGGGAACGCCTCCCGCCAGACCTCGAAGCTCTCATACCAGGCGTCGCTCGCCACCGTGCCCGACTCGCGCAGCGACATGTGGTCATAGACGCGCTCGTCGACCCAGAACTTTCGATCGGGGTCGAAGCCCATCACTTCCTTGGTGGCCCGAACCTCGTCTTCTCCGAGCGCCGCACCGTGGGACTTGGCGGTGTCGATCGCGTGCGGAGCCGGGTAGGCGATGTGCGAGCGGATCGCGATGAAGGACGGGCGCTCGGCTTCATCGCGGGCACCAGCGATCGCCGCCTCCAGCGCGTCGAGATCCTCGGAGTCCTCGACCCGCTGCACGTGCCAGCCGTCGGCCTCCAGGCGCCTGCTGTGGTCCTCCGCGTCGAAGGACAGCGACGTGGTGCCGTCGATCGTGATGCGGTTGTCGTCGTAGCACACGATCAACTTGCCCAACCCGAAGTGACCGGCGATGGAGGCCGCTTCCTGGGAGACGCCCTCCATCATGTCCCCGTCGGAGCAGATCGCGTAGGTGTGGTGGTCCACCACCTCATATCCGGGGCGGTTGAAGCGCTCGGCGAGGAAGCGCTCGGCCATCGTCATACCCACGGCGTTGGAGACCCCCTGGCCGAGCGGCCCGGTAGTGACCTCGACGCCGGCGGTGTGCCCGCGCTCGGGATGGCCGGGGGTGCGCGACTCCCACTGACGGAAGCCCTTGAGATCATCTAGCGAGAGGTCAAAGCCGCAGAGGTGGGTGAGGGCGTATTGGAGTACACATGCGTGGCCGGCGCTCAGCACGAAACGATCGCGGTCGCGCCAGTGGGTGTCGGCCGGGTTCAAGCGCATCACGTGGCGATAGAGCGTGTAGGCGAGTGGAGCGAGCGCCATCGCCGTGCCGGCATGCCCGGCGTTTGCCTTCTGAACGGCATCCATCGCCAGGCCGCGGATGGTGTCGATCGAGAGGGTGCGGATATCGCGCTCGCCGTCAGGCAACCCGGCTGGGCGCGCGATGCTCGACTCGGGGGTCGTAGCC
>JBOGXX010000209.1:0-12646 GCA_050696475.1 Solirubrobacteraceae bacterium
CCCCACGTCCTCGGACGCCACGGACTCTGACCCCGCTCGCGCTCGCGGGCCCCGACGCGAGCCGCCGGCGCAGGCGCGCATCGCGGCCACGCTGAGTCTCATATACGACCAGGCCGGGCCGGGTGAGCACGGGCTCCGTGGCGCCCTGCGCTCCGGTGTCGATCCTCAGCGCGTCGGCGAGCGCCGCGCCGCGGCAGAGCATCACCGTGAACGCCGCTATTGAGAGCCATGCCGTCGCTATCAGGATGATGAGCATCTGGGAGAGATCAGAGATATCCGGCGCCGAGCACGTGTCGCTCGAGCCGCCTTGCCCTACCTATCGGTTCATCTCCCCTGTGCCTTGAGCGTCCCCGGCCGCCGGCTCGAACGAATGTCTATGCGCGGTGGTCCAGCAGTGCCTCGAGCGCGTCTGAGATCTGCTCACACACCCGCTCGCTGGCAAACAGCCTGCGTGCCTCGGCGTGCGCGAGCGCGCGTGTCGCGCTCGGGTCTGTGCGAAGTCGCTCGATTGTCGCTTCGATCGCGTCAGCCAGACCCTCCACGTCACCGGGCTCGCTGACCGTCGCGACCGAGCGGTCGACTGCCTCGATCGCTCCGACCTCGCTGGTGGCGACGACCGGCACGCCGGCTGCCAGGGCCTCGGCCACGGTCAGGCCGAACGGCTCGAACTTGCTCGCCTGCAGGAGCACGTCGCTTTGCGCAAGCTCGCCCGGAATCTCCGGTGGCGAGATCCGTCCGACAAATTCAGCGTTGGCGGGCAGGTCCTCCAGCAGCTTCGTGTAGTCGGACCACATGCTGGGGCCACCGACGATGCGCAGCCTCACATCCACTCCGCGCGCGAGCAGTAGACGAGCGACGGCAACCACGTCATCGACCCCCTTGCGCGCGCACACTCGTCCCAGTACCAGCACCGTCGGCGGATCTCCAAGCTGCTCGTGGGTTGTGCTGAATCGCTCGAGCCGAACGGGGTTCGGGATGACGACGGTACTCTCGATTGGGAAGCGGTAGTCGGTGGCGAGATGATCTCGAAATATGCTGCTGATGCAGACCAGCAGGCTCGCGTGCCGGATCAGGATGCGCTGCACGACCGCGCGGACGGACATCACCGATGCCGCAATCGCCAGCGTGTACAGGGGTTGACAGCGTCGGGCGAGGTGTCGCTCGCGGAGCAGGAACCTGAGCTCTCCGCCGATATGCGTCTCGGGGTGTATCACCAGTGGAACCGTGTGCCTGAGCTTCGCCGGCACGGCGAGAGACTCGATATTGGAGAACTGGTAGATGAGGTCGTAGGGCTCCTCGCGGTGCCTGCGGATGACCTGCCGGCGCAGGCGCACTGAGGCCATCCCGCGCAGCAACAGGCCGGAGGCGAACGCGGTGATCGGGCTGCGGCTGTACCAGCGGTTCCAGTGACGGCGGCCGGTGCCCCAGATGAACGTCAGGTTCTCCCTGTTGCGAACCCGCTCGGGGAGCTCGTGACCGCTACCCGCGAACAGGCAGTCGATCCGGTGCCCGCGCTTGGCGAGACCCTCGAGGAGATCGGTTGCCACGCCCGGGACGCCGCCCGTTTCACGCATTCCGGGTCCCGCGCCGAGCCACGCGATGCGAAGCGAGCGGCCGCTCACAACCAACACTCTATTTCAGTCATGGACACGCTCAAAATGATCGCGGGCCGCGTTCCATCGCCACTGTCACCTGCATCTGAATGGCTCGCCGAAAGCTCGCAACCGAGAAGCGCTCGGCGTTTTGTACCGCCTGCTCAGGATCGAAGTCGATGTCGTCGATCCGTTCAATCGCGCGCTGGAAGTCCTCGACGTCGTCGAGCCGTGCGAGCACCCCGGTTCTGTCGTCCAGCACGGTCTCCAGGGCGCCGCCGGCCGCGGCGGCGATAACCGGGCGCCCTGCAGCCTGGGCCTCCACCGCGGTGATCCCGAACTCCTCCATGCTGGGCACGATCACCGCCCGCGAGCCCGCGTAGAGCATGGCGAGATCCTCATCGCTCACACGTCCGAGGAACTCGGCCTCGGGATAAGCCCGCATCAGCCCCGTCAGGTCGGGCCCCGAGCCGACGACGCGGATCGGGGCGCGGGCGCGCCGCGCCGCCTGCAAGGCGACCTCTAGGCGCTTGTGAGGAACGATCTCCGAGACGATCAACAGCCGATCCCCAGGCTTGCCAGGCGAAAACCTATGCGTCTCGACGGGGGGGTGCACGAGCTCGGCCTCACGACCGTAGAAGCGCTTGATCCGTTCGCGGGTAAGCTCGGAGTTCCCAACATAGACGTCGACCCGGCGGCTCGCTGCCAGGTCCCATCGACGGATGCGCCGCAGCTCCGCGCGCATAAGCGGGCGCAGCAGCCTTGGGGCCTCTTGCAGTGCGCGAGCCTGCTCGTACCATGCATAGCGAAAGGGTGCGTGGCAGTAACAGACATGGACTGCCCCGGGTGGCACGCGCACGCCGTGAGCGAAAGCGCTGCTGCTGCTGAGCACCAGCTCCGAGGGAGGAAGCCTCAGGCGCGCGACGGCTGCAGGGTACAGGGGCAGCAGCCGTCTGAAGTTCGACTGGCGCGTGCCAAGCCGCTGTAGGGGCGAGGTGGTGATGGAGCGTCCAGCGAAGCGAGCACTGGTGGCGCTCTCGTTGTAGAGCAAGGTGAAGATCGGCGCCGACGGATACAGATCGGCGATCGCGGCGAACGTGCGCTCGGCGCCGCGCATGACGAGCAGGTAGTCGTGAGTCAGGCTCACATCCAGCGCGTCCGCGCGAGCGTTCTGGGTCCTGGCGTGAGGGGCGCTCACGGCGGGGTGCGAGTCATCAAAGCGGCAGGCAGTCGACGAACCGTGCGTGGCTAAAGGGAGCTTGGTGAGGCGTTCTTGACCGCACACAGCGCAACGCTGAGATAGGGGTAGCGCATCGCTTTGCTGAGCGGCGCGTCGAGCATCACCAACGCACGCAGGGGCAGCACGAGGGTCCATGCCCCGAACAACCCGACTCGCGTGCTGAGCCTCCGCATCAGGTTGGTCAGCTTCTGCGACACCACGCCGCTGATGAAGTTCTCGCTGTCGATCCGCAGGCCCGCGTCCGTGACGATCTGCCTGAGCCGCTCCTGCGAGTAGCCGTAACGAACGTGTGAACCGTCCTCGGTCACGCTCGGCTGCGGGTCCTCTGTGAACAGCGGCCGGTGGTGCTCGAAGGGCGTACTCAGCAGCAGCCGACCACCCGGCGCGAGCATCCCCGCAAGCTCTTTGACAAGCCTTTCGTCATCGCTCACATGCTCGATCGTCTCCAGGCAGATGATCTGCTCGAACAAGCCAAGGCCACCGCGGTGCTCGGCGATCTCACGAAGGTCGATAACGCGAAAATCGATCCCCGTGACGCCGAGTATGGCTGCTCGTCCCCGTGCGCTCTCCTGCTCGCTTGACACAAATGAAGCAGCCACCACCTGGTTGCCTTCATGGGCCGCAAAGATGCTGAATGCGCCATTGCCACAACCGGCGTCAAACGTCCGCAAACCTCCACCACGGAGCTGGCCTCGTAGCCACAACCATCGATCGAGGACGCACGGGTCTCCGGTGATCAGTAGAAATCGCCATCCGAGAATCCGCAAGAGCGCATCAAGCATTGGTTTGAGAATATCCGATGCGGTCAGACCGCGTGATTTGCGTACGGGTAGAATGGCGTTCGTGACCGGATGGAGCACGCAGTGGCGCGAGGCGGAGGGCGCAGGCAGCGAGACGTCGCTCATCGCGCGCGGCTGATGCGCATCCTTGTAACCGTGCCCTGGGGAGAGCCGCTCGGGGGCGCCGAGGCGATGCTCCAGGCGGTGCTCTCCGGGGCTCACGAGGCGGGGCACGAGCTCGAGCTCGTGTTCTTCAGGCCGGGCTCTTGGCCTGAAGAGCTGAAAGAGGCCGGCTTCTGCGTGCAGGTCGTTCCCGCCGGTCGCCTGCGCGAAGCGCACCGTTGGGCGTTCACGGTCCTCCGGCTGGCGCGGATCATGCGCTCGCGCCGTCCCGATCTGATGCTCAACTGGGCGGCCAAAACGCAGCTGTATGGCGCGCCGGCCGCCCTGCTCGCCGGGATGGGCGACCGTGTTGTCTGGTGGCAGCAGGCGATTCCTCGCCGCAGCTGGCTCGACGGCTGCGCGACGATGCTCCCGGCAGCCGCCATCGGTTGCTATTCGGAGGCTTCCGCTCGCGCACAGGCACGCCTGTTCCCCCAGCGTCACACGTTCGTCGTCGCTGCTGGTGCCCCGAGGCCGAAGCACCACCTGCAGGCGACCCCGCTGGCGCTTCCCAGCGACGTGCCCGTTGTGGGTCTCGTCGGGCGGCTACAGCCGTGGAAGGGCCAGGATCGGTTGGTGAGGGCCCAGGCGCTGCTGCGAGACCGGGGGCAGCGGATGCATCTGGTGATAGTCGGAGGAGACGCCTTCGGCCTGTCGGCCGAGTACGCGCACTCGCTGCCGGGGCTGATCCGCGACCTGGGTCTGGAGGACGACGTTACGATGACCGGACAGGTACCCGACGCCGGGCCGTACATCGAGCAGATGGACATCCTCGTCAACGCCTCCGATCCCGAGCCGTTCGGGATCGTATTGCTGGAGGGCATGTCGCGGGGCGTCGCCGTCGTGGCCGTGGACGCCGGCGGTCCGGGCGAGTTCATCGACCATGAAAAGACGGGTGTGCTGGCCAGGTCGGGCGCACCCAGCGCGCTCGCCGATGCGCTCGAGCCGCTGCTCGCCTCGCAGACCAGTCGCGACGCGGTCGGTGAAGCAGGCCGCGAGAGCTACATGCGCGACTTCACAGACGACGCCATGCGCGAGCGTTTCTTCAGCAATCTCGGCGAGGTCCTGCAAGCCAAATGCGGTGCCTCCAACGGGACAGCTCGGGGCGGCTCGAGCCGGTGAGCTCAGCTGGCGACGCGCCGGTGTCCGCACCGCGCACCGGTTGCCAGGGCACCTCGCCCGCGCCGCCGGTCGGCGAGGTGACGATCGTCGCGCACGACATCGGCGCGGTGAGGGGCATGGAGCGTCAGCTCACAGAGCTCGTGCTTGGTCTCACCCGACTCGGCCATCGGGTGACCGTGATCGCCAGGACGTGCGAGCTTCCCGAGGATTCTCGCGTGAGCTTTCACCGCGTCAGAGGCCCCGGCCGGCCGTTCGTGATCGCCTATCCGTGGTTCCTGCTGGTGGGCTCCCTCGCCGTGCGCCGGTGGCGCCGTGGGGTTCTGCAGGTCACCGGGGCGATCGTGCTCAACAGCGTCGATGTGATCGCCGTGCACTACTGCCACCAGGTCGCCACGCCCACACCGAGTCGCTCCACACGGCTGTTCCGCACCCATGTGCGCCTGGCGGGCGCTTTGAAGCGCATCGGCGAACGGGTGTGCCTGCGCGTGAACCGCCCCGCTGCTGTCGTGTGTGTTTCAGATGGTGTCGCAGATGAGATCCGCGAGCACTTCCCTGCGCTGCGGGAGCGAATCGTGACGATTCACAACGGGATCGACACGAGTGGCTTCGCGCCCGGGCGCCACCGCAGCGAGGCCCCGGCGATGCGCCGAGCGCTGCAGATTCCCGACGAACGGCTGGTGGCGGCCTTCGTGGCATCCGAGTGGGAGCGCAAGGGTCTGGCGAGCGTGATCCATGCGCTGGCGCTCGTCGAGGACTGGGATCTCCTCGTCGCCGGTGGAGGCGACGAGCAGCGCTATCGCAAGCTCGCAGACTCGCTCGACGTGGGTACCCGGGTGCACTGGCTGGGGATCACGCGCGAGGTGCCGGTCGTGTACGAGCTCTCTGACGCATTCGTGTTGCCGACGAGCTACGAGAGCTTCTCGCTGGTCACCTTCGAGGCGGCAGCCAGCGGCCTGCCGATCATCGCAACGCCGGTGAACGGAGTGCGTGAGCTGATCGAGGATGGGCGCAGCGGCTTCCTCGTGGTCCCGGAGCCGAGCGTGATCGCCGAGCGCCTGTCGCAGCTCGCCGACGATCCGTCGTTGCGCCGGCGCCTGGGGGAGGCGGCACGGCGCGCGGCGCTCGGCTTCGGCGTCGAGAGGATGGTGGCTGCGCATCACGCCCTCTACGTTCAGCTGGGCGAGACGGCCTCGACTTGAGGGCGGCGCCCGCGCCGACGCCGCCGGCGTCCGGCAACGCCGCCGCCGGCGCCCGGCCGCGAGTCGATTGCGTGCATCAGCAGGCCCTCCAGGCGATCCGTGGCCGCCGGTACCGAGAACAGCCGCTCGACGGCCGCCCTGCCGGTCGCTGCGAGCTCGCGCCGCAGCTCAGGAGCTGCGCGCAGCGTGGCGAGCTGAGCCGCGAGTGCGTTTCGGTCGCCCTCGGCAAACACGAGCCCCCCTCCCGTCAGCTCGATCAACCACGGGATCTCACCGGAGTCCGAACCGACCACCGGGACCCCGCACCAGAGCGCCTCGACGATCGCTCGGCCGAACTGCTCCTTCCAGGTGCGCGTCGTTCGCGAAGGGAGCGCGAGCACATCCAACTGGGCGTATGCGCCGGGCATCTCGGCGTGCTTGACACCGCTGAGCACTCGCGCCCGCGAGCCGGGGATCGCCTGGCCCTCCAGCAGCGGGCGTAGCTCGCCATCGCCGATGAAGCTCAGCTCCACCGGTGCGGCGAGGCGGCGCACGGCCTCGAGCAGATCGATCAGACCCTTACTCTCGATCAGGCGGCCGGCATAGCCGACGGTGAAGGGACGCTCGGACCCCTCTCGCACGACCTCCCAGCCGGGAACGGCCGGTGGCGCCAGATCGACCTCTCCCGCCGCGCCCCATGTACGCACAAGTCGTGCAGCGCTCGCTGAGCGGGCGGCTACGAACGCGGCATCGTGAAGCACCCGCGAGCGGAGCCGGCGCACGGGCGCGGGCAAATCCCTGTCGATGTTCTCGTAGCATTGCACGCCGAAAGGTATCGCCAGCCTGGCGAGCGCACGGCCCCACTGCGCCGCCGGGAGGGCATACGGCTCAGCCTCGACGAAGGCCACGTGAGGCTGCACTCGCTCGCACAGCGGTCGGCATCTGCTCAGATACACGTGCCGTTGCGGCTGGCCGGCGAACAGGACGCGGGTGGGGCGCAGCGCGCGCTCCATCCCCTCCAGCGCCTCGGGGCTCACCGCCTCCGGCGAGTAGCCGTGGCGCCAGCGACTGGGAACCACCACAGTGACCTGCCATCCGCGTCGCGAGAGCTCGCGGTAGATCACCTGGTTGACGTTCACCACCGCCGGATGGCTGACGACGAGCAGCCTTCGCGCACCGTGCCGGGCGCCGGCGACGCCGAGATCCATGGGTCGGGACGCCGGCTTCACCGACACATCGTTGCACGCGGCTGGCGGCCGGCGGCCGGCGGCCGGCGGCTGTCGAGCGCGAGAGCGCGCAAACCGTTATGTGCGCTGGCCCCTGGCCCCAGTGCAAAACCAGCTGAACGCGGCAAGATCGGGCGATCGGCGCGCATCTTCCGCACGCTAGTCTTTAAGTGTAGCTTACATGTCTACCTGAAGCTTGCGATGGCCGAAAAGGGCCAAGGACGGATCCCCACCCCGATGAACCAGACCAGCGATGTCACCACCCTGTTTGCGCCCTTGTGGCGGCGCAAGTGGCTGATCTTGGCCGTGGCCATCGTGGCCGGGGTCGGCAGCTACCTCTATTACAAACGCGAGCCTCCGAAATACTCGGCACAGACGCAGATCTTTCTCGGCAACGGCGCCGAAGAAAAGGCGCAACTCGGTAGCGGTGGGAGCGGTGGCAAGAAGGCAGGTGCCGTGCCGGGGACGCAGGCCGCCCTGATCGACTCGAGCATCATCAAGGAAGCCGTTCGTGAACGCCTGAAGCGGGAGCACTCCTCGGCGGCACGTGCGGCGATGAAGGGGAAAGTGAAGGCCAAGGCAGGCCAGAAGAGCGAATTCATCACGATCAACGGGGAAGCGCGCAACAAGCATGCGGCGGCGTTGGTCGTCAACACCACAGCTCAGGTTTATGTCAAACGCGAGAACAATCACTATCGCAGGGACATCGAGGCCGCGATCGGGATCGCTCGCAGACAGGAGCTCGACCTCGAAGGCGCAGCGGAACAGTCGAGCGCGAAGGGGAAGGGAGGCCGCAAGAGCGGTAGCAGCACAACGACGACTTTGAAGGTTGCGACCCTCTCCAGCAAGATCAACCAGCTCGAATCGGAGCTTGGGATCTCACAGGTCGCGCAGATCGACGTGGCCACGCCCAAAGCGGCGAAGCTCATCGGCCCACATCCGAAAAGCAACGCGATCTTCGGGTTCGTGGTTGGACTGCTGCTTGGGGCGTTCGCAGCGTTCCTGCTCGGGCGACTGGATCGGCGGCTGCGTACGTTGGCTGCTGTGGAGGGCGCCTTCGGGACGCAGATCCTCACGGTGCTGCAGACGGTTAGGCGCCCACTCGTTCTGCGAGGAGGCAGCCCGGCGCCCGCCAAGTCGCTGCGCGAGGCCCTGTGGCGCCTGCAGACCACGCTCCAGGTCGGCCCGGCGCTCGAGCCCGACCACAATGGCGCCTCCAGCAGCAAGCGCGCCGCGCGCGTCATCCTGTGTCTGAGCGCCGATCCCGGCGATGGAAAGTCGACGCTGGTCGCCTCGCTGGCGCTCGCGCAGCGGGAGGGGGGTATGCGTGTGGCGGTCATCGAGGCTGATTTCCGCAGTCCGGTCCAGGGACGCCTGCTCAGGGTGCACGGTCAGCAAGGGCTCGCCGATGTGCTCGCGGGGAGGCTCTCGGTGGAAGAAGCGATGCAGGAGGTCGGTCGACCAGAGCTTGCCCTGAGCGCGACGCAGGCCGATGGTAGCTCTCCCCTGGCGGTAACTCAGGAGCTGGACGGCACTGTCTCGGTGTTGGTGGGAGCGCGCGGGGTGCCAAATCCGCCGGCGCTGCTCGGACGCCCAGCGACGGTGGAGCTGCCGCGCTCCCTCGCTCAGGATTATGACTACGTCCTGCTCGATGCTCCAGGTCCGCTGCAGGTGAGCGATGCCGTGCCGCTGCTGGCGGCAGTCGATGGCATCGTGCTGGTTGCGCGTGTGGGGCATACGCGCGAGAACTCGGCGCGGCGTCTGATGGAGCTTCTCGAGCGCACACCGAGTGCACCCGTGCTTGGATTGGTCGTCAACGCCGTCTCCTCGGCTGACATCAGGAGATACGGCCTCTCCGAGAAGTACGGGCGCGGTTGGCGCCGGCCGGCTGCCAGGAAATGAGCGTGAGGTTCCTGGGCCTGGCGGACCCTGTCGCAGGAACCCATCCGGCCGTTCTCGGCCAGCGCATGCGCGAGCGCATGCTGCTGGTCCTGGCGGCGCTGCTCCCCGCAACGCTCGCACTCGCAATCAGCCTGGAGATGCCAACCCCGGGCATCCGCGACCTGGCCGAGGTGATCGGCGGGCTCGCCGGCGGCACCGCTGCGGTCGCTCTCGCGCGCAGCAGACGTTACACCGTGACGCTCACGCTGCTGGCGCTCTACCTTGGGCTCCTGGACGGTCCAGTCAAGCTCTTGACGGGGACCAAATACGCGTCTGGATTTCGCGACGTGTTCATAATCGCGATATCCGCCGGCATGCTCACGCGTCTGTCCCTGAAACGGGAACGTGTCAGCCTGCCCCCGCTGTCCGGCTGGGTTCTCGCGTTCGTGGCCGTGGTGCTCGTCGAGGCGTTCAACCCGGGCACCGCCGGTGCGCTGAAGGCGGTCGGCGGCTACCGCCAGCAGCTCGAGTTCGTCCCCGTGTTCTTCTTTGCCTATCTGATCGTGCGCAGCAGGCAGCGCTTTCGCCAGCTGTTCCTGGTGTTGGCCGTGGTCGCGTTGGCCAACGGCGTCGTCGGGGCGGTTCAGTGGCGACTCAGCCCAGCGGCTCTGGCGCACTGGGGACCGGGCTACGAGCAGCGGGTGGCCGGTCCCGGCGGACGGACCTACAAGACTGAAGGTGTTTCACATCCCCGTCCACCCGCCCTGGGCTCGGATGCGGGATTCGGCGCAGGGGTTGGCGTGATCGCCCTCCCAGGCCTGATCGCGCTGCTCACCGTGGGGGGTCTGCGCCGGCGCTGGCCGCTGGTGCTCTGCTTCATGGGCGCGCTTGTTGGCATCGCGACCTCCGCCTCGCGATCATCGATCGTCGATCTGCTCGTCGCGCTCGCGAGCTACGTCGGACTGTCGCTGCTCGTGCGCCTGCGCGTGAGCCGTGCGATCGGTGGCCTGCTCGTAACCCTGGCGCTGGCGGGATCTGTCGCCGCGGTGCTCGTCGCCACCGATGGTGCCGGTATCTTCCATCGCCAGGCAGACATCGGGCACGCCCTGAGCGGTGTGAGCGAAGAAGCGACGGGCGAACAGCAGCAGGAACAAGAGGGAGGCGGCGACGCCAAGGTCAAGCATCTGAACCAGATCCCCTCGGATGTCGCACACGAGCCGTTCGGGCTTGGGCTAGGCTCGGCTGGGGCCGTAGCGGGACTTGGGGGGAAGGTGTCAAAAACCGTAGAAGAAGAAAAGGTCAGTGGAGGGTCGGCGTACAACCTGCTGGCCGTCGAATTGGGGCTGCCCGGGTTGGTGCTTTGGGTTGGTCTCACGATCAACGTGCTGCTGCTCGCGCTCCGCCGACTTCGCCTGATTGAGGATCCAGAGCTGCGCACCTATCTGGTTGCCATCATCGCTACATTCACCTCCCTCACCGTCGAGGGGCTGGTCGGGCCGACCCTCGCTGTCACTCCTCCCGGCGTTGTCCTGTGGTTCGCTCCCGGCGTGGTTGCCTACTGGCTGGCCGGCCCAGGCAGCAGCGCGACCGCGCGATCGCCTTCCCGGCCACCCGCGGTTGTCAGTCCGGCTCTGGCGGATTGAGGCCAACGTGCGCCGATCCCAGCAGCGCGAGTCTCCCGCGCGCGAGGACGAGGAGGCTCGCCAGGCGCGACCCAAGGTGATCTACGTAATGGGGTCCGGTCGAAGCGGGAGCACCATTCTGGGCGTAACGCTTGGGAACTGCGAGGACATGTTCTACGCCGGCGAGCTGGATACATGGTTGGCACGGTCGGGAACCCCGATTCTCGGCGGCCTGGAGAGAACACGCTTTTGGAACGCGATCCGCGAGGAGGTCGACGGAGCGAGCGAGCTGTTCGGAGGGAACATTCGACAGTTCTTCGAACGCTCCTCGATACTTGTACGCGTCGACCGTTGGCCGACGCGACGCCGGCTGCGCACGCGCTACCGACGGACGACCGAAAGCCTCTACCAAGCCATCTCGAGATCGGCGGGGGCAAGCTACATCGTCGATACGTCGCACTTTCCGTTGCGTGGCCGCGAGCTGCAGAATCTCGACGGAATCGATCTTTACCTCATATTCCTGTTTCGCGATCCCCAGGGCGTCGTCAGCTCCTTCGCGCGCTTGATCAGGCGTCAGGACATCGCCGAGCGGCGCCTGCGTGAGCTGAGTACGAATGCGAATCTATGGATCACCCATCTCCTGTCGGTGCTTGTGTTCAAGCGTCATCGGCGAGACCGGAGGATGCTCGTGCGTCACGAGGACTTCCTGACAGACCCGGAGGGGACGCTGCAGGACATACTGCGTCGTGTTGGATCCGGGGCGAGGATCCCGGACTTGGCGTCCCTGAAGACCGGCGTGCCGCTGAAGGGAAACCGGCTGATCCGATCGGAGATGATCTCGGTCAAAGGCAGGGCAGCGAGGGCGCAACCGCGCTCGGCGCTTACGGCCACACTGCAATGGCCATGGACGTTCCTCGTAGCGCGCTTGACACCCGTGGCAAATGGCCGTGCTGAGTCGGACCATGGTCGTCGCTCGGCGGGATGTGCCTCGTCAGATGACCCGTCCCGGGAGAGGGCATGAGCGTCAAGTATCATTTGTCGATATGAGCCAGGGGGTCGGTGGAACAGCGCTCGCCGTCCGTGCGCCCAAAGCCAGGGGTTCATCGCGGCGGGTCCCTGCGAGGTTACAGATATACGCGCTGCTCAAAGACCAGCGCTGGTTTGTGCTGGCGTCCTGGGCGACCGGCATGCTCGCGGGATTCACCGAATCAGTGATCATGGCGACAATCGCCGAGACCGCGGCGACGATCGCCCAGGGCGCGAAGCGGGCACACCTCCATATCGGTCCGTTGCACACGCACCCAGCCATCGATACGCTGCTGCTCGTCGCACTTGGCCTCGTTGGCGTCCGGCTTCTGCTTCAAGTGCCGCTCTCGATTCTGCCTACGAGAATCATCACTCGGGTGCAGGCAGGGATGCGCATGAGGATGTTCAACGCCTATACACGTACCTCCTGGGACGTGCAGGCACGCGACCGTGAGGGCCAGCTTCAGGAAACTATGACCGGCCAGGTCGGGCAGGCGACGGTGGCGGTGCAGAGCGCGACGGGTCTCGTGGCGTCGGCCCTGATACTCATCGTCCTGATGAGCTCGGCGTTCGTGCTGAACGCAGTCGCGGCGTCCTTCGTCGTGGTGCTCACTACGGTGATGCTGGGAGCGTTGCGCCCGCTGAGGAGCGCTGGGCGGCGCCGCGCCCGTGCTCTGTCCCAAAGTCAGGTCGAATACGCGCGCGGGATGGCCGAGTCGATCCGCGTTGCGGAGGAGACGCAGGTGTTCGGCGGCGGAGCGGCCCAGCGTGAGCGCATCGAGGGTTTGGTCGCAACCGCCCGGAAACACGCGTTGGCA
>JBOGXX010000210.1:0-6323 GCA_050696475.1 Solirubrobacteraceae bacterium
GGCAAGACCTCGGTGTTGGTGGAGCGCTTCGTGGCAGCCGTCCGCGAGGACGAGATCGCGCCAGGGAGGATCCTCGCGATCACGTTCACCGAGCGCGCCGCCGGCGAGTTGCGCTCGCGCGTGCGTCAGCGCCTGCTCGAGCTGGGCGACCGCGACGCGGCGCGCGACACCGAGGCGGCGTACGTGGGCACTTTCCACGGCTTCTGCGCGCGGGTGCTGCGCGCGCATCCACTGGCCGCGGGTCTGGACCCCCGCTTCGCGATCCTCGAGGAGGGACTGGCCGGCCGGCTGCGCGAGCAGGCGTTCAAGCGGGCCCTGCGCGAGTACCTCGCAGGGCAGCGCCAGGCTGCCGTGGATTTGACGGCCGCCTACGGAGTGGACCGCGTGAGCGCGATCTTGGAGGAGGTCTACCGGGAGCTGCGCAGTCGCGGCCAACGCTTTCCGCGCCTGCCGATCCCGCGCGCGCAGGAGCGTGAGGAGAGCGAGGAGCGCCAGCAGATCGACGCCGACGCGCGTGTGGCGTGCGCGCTGCTGGACGAGCTGCTGCAGGCATACGGCTGGGAGTACGAGCAGCTCAAGCGGGCCCGCGGGGCGGTCGACTTCGACGACCTGGAGCTGCTGGCGCGTGAGCTGCTCGGTGCGCACGAGGGTGTGCGCCGTGCGTGGGCGGAGCGCTTCGAGCTGGTGATGGTCGACGAGTTCCAGGACACCAACGCGCGCCAGCTGGACATCCTCGAGGCGCTGCAGCGGGAGAACCTGTTCACCGTCGGGGACGAGCTCCAGGCGATCTACGGCTTCAGGCACGCCGACGTCGGCCTGTTCCGGGCACGCCGGGCGCAGCTCCAGAGGCTGGGAGGCAGCCTGCAGCTGACGCGGAACTTCCGCAGCCGCAGCCCGCTGCTGGACGTTGTCAACGCCACCTTCAGCGAGCGCTTCGAGACCTACACGCCGCTCGTCGCCGGGCGGGCGGACGCCGCGCCTGCGACCGCGGACGCCCCCTCGGAGGTTGAGCTGCTGCTGACGAGCACGAAGGGCTGGGAGGAGCGCGAGGAGCTCGCCGCGGCGATCGCCGCGGGGCTGCCGCAGGCGCAGCTGTGGCGCCAGGCGGAGGCGCGGCTGCTGGCCCAGCGGGTGGCCGAGCTCGTGGAGCGCGGGCAGGCCCGGGCGGGCGAGGTCGTCGTGCTGCTGCGCGCCGCCGGGGACCTGGAGGTGTTCGAGCGGGCGCTGCAGCTGCAGGGCCTGCGCACGCTGGCGGCGGTGGGCGCGTTCTGGGGGCACCAGCAGATCGGCGATCTGCTGGCCTACCTAAGGGCGCTGGCGAACCCGCTGGATGAGCTGGCGCTATATGCCGCGCTCGCCTCTCCGCTGGCCGGCTGCTCGAAGGATTGCCTGGCGCTGCTCGCCGGCGCGGCCAGCGATCGGCGGGTGGGCCTCTGGGAGGCCATCAAGGCGGTGTGCGCCGATCCGGACGGTGGCGTCTCGATCGGCCTGGGCGCCGGCGACCGCGAAGCGCTTTGCCGGTTCTGCTCGCGACTGCGCGCAGAGCGCGCGGGCGCCTCGCAGCGAACCGTCTCCCAGTCGATCGAACGGGCGATCGAGGCGAGCGGCTACCGCGAGTACGTGCTGGCGCTCGACTGGGGCGAGCGGCGCCTTGCCAACGTGCACAAGCTGCTGCGTCTGGCGCGCCGCTTCGAAGCGAGCGAGGGCCGGAGCCTGCGCGCGTTCCTCGACCACGTCGCCTATCTCGAGCAGGCCATCGACACCGAGCCGGACGCGCCGGTCGAGGGCGTGGAGCCCGACGCCGTGCGCCTGATGAGCATCCATGCGGCCAAGGGTCTGGAGTTCCCGGTCGTCTGCGTGGCGGACCTCGGACGCCAGCCGCACACGCAGACGCCGGACCTGCTGGTGGACGGCGAGCGGATTGGTCTGCGGCTGGTCGGCCTCGACGGCGAGGGCTCGCGCCCGGCGCTCGACTACGAGCAGCTGTGCAGCGAGCGGCGCGCGCGCGAAGCGCAGGAGGAGGATCGGATCCTCTACGTGGCGATGACCCGCGCGCGTGAGCGCATGCTGCTGAGCGGCGCTGTGGACTTCGCGCGCTGGCCCCCCGCGCGCCAGGCGCCGACAGCGATCTCCTGGCTCGGCCCGGCGCTCGCGACGGACCTGCCGGAGCTCACGCGCTCGGGTGCTCCCGGCCCGCACGAGCTCCCGATCGCCGCCGCCGGCGCGGACGCCGCGGTCACGACGCTGCGCTGCCTGCTCAGCTCGCCCGCAGGGGCGGTGCTGGACCTGGATCGTCTTGCGCGGAGCGCAGACGTCGCTGCGACGCCCGCGCCGGCAGAGCGGATCGGCGGCGCAGAGCGCACAGGGGAGGGCCGGCCGGCGCCGGCCCGGCTCGGCGCGTCGCAGGGCGGCGATCGCTCCCGCGGCGAGCAGCTCTCGCTTCTGGCGCAGGACCCGCCGGCGATCCCGCAGGCCGCGGACCCCGGTGGGGCTGTGATGCCGGCGAGGCTCAGCTATACCTCGCTGACGGAGCTCGAGCGCTGCGGCTACCGCTACTACCTGGAACGCGTGGTCGGCCTGCCGGAGGACCGCGCCGCGGCGCGCGCGGAGCGTACCGGCGCAGGTCTGGAGCCGCGCGCGCGCGGAACGCTGATCCACCGCCTGCTTGAGACGCTCGACTTCGCTCGCCCGGGCTCCCTCGGCGGCGAGCAGGTGACGCGAGCGGCGAGCGAGCTGGGGATGCGCGTGAGCGAGTCCGAGCGCGAGGAGATCACGGTGTTGATCGACGCCGCCCGCGCGGCCGCGCCGGCGGCACGCGTGGCCGGCGCCACGTCGGTTCGGCGTGAGTACCCGTTCGCGTTCTCGCTGGCGGAGGATCAGCCGCTGATCAGCGGCGTGATCGACCTGCTCGCCGGCGAGCGCGACGGCAGCGCGCTGGTGCTCGACTACAAGAGCGACAGGGTCGCCGCGGAGGTCCAGCTGGGTGAGCTGGTCGAGCGCGAGTACGGCATCCAGCGCCTGCTGTACGCGCTCGCCGTCCTGCGCGCCGGCGCGCCGGCGGTGGAGATCGTCCACTGGTTCCTGGAGCGCCCGAACGACTGGGTGGCGGCGCGCTTTCAGGCCGGCGAACGGGCCGCGCTGGAGCAACGGCTGCGTGCGCACGTGTCCGCCGCCGCGCGGCGCGGCTTCACGGTCAGCCCGGCGCCGCACCGAGTGCTCTGCCTGACCTGTCCCGGCAGGACGGGGCTGTGCTCGTGGGACGAGGCCCACACGCTGCGTGAGCTCCCGACGCCCGCGCCGCGGGCGACGCGCCAGACCCCCTGAGCCGGCTCACCGCCGCGGTTTCGGCTGCTCGAAGAATCGTGCGCGGAGCTGGTTTGCAGCGCCTCAGCACTGCTACGCTTTCCGCTCCGCCTCAGGTGCCCGCCTGCCTGCGCCCCGGTGGGTATGCCCGCAAAGTGGACTGCCCATTCATCTGCGCGGGATGCACCGCCCCAAGGGAGCACTTCCATGAATTCGCACAACATGCAGCCGCCAAAGGCCGTCGGACTCTACGACCCCCGCTTCGAGCACGACGCGTGTGGTGTCGGCATGGTCGCCCGTCTGGACAACACCCCCACGCACGAGGTGCTCCAACGCGCGCTGACGGCGCTGGAGAACCTCGAGCACCGTGGTGCCACGGGCGCCGATCCGTGCACCGGCGACGGCGCTGGAATCCTGATGCAGATGCCGGACGGGCTGATGCGCGCGGTCGTCGAGTTCGAGCTCCCGCCGGCGGGCGAGTATGGCGTGCTGATGTGCTTCCTGCCGACCGACCCGGCGCGCCGGCGCAGGCTGGAGGCGCTCCTGGAGCGGGCGGTGCTCGGCGAGGGCCAGCGCCTGCTGGGCTGGCGCGACGTGCCGATCGAGGAGGAGCACACCGGCGAGGTGGCGGCAGCCTGCAGGCCCGTGATCCGCCAGCTGTTCGTAGGCGCTGGGGGCGCGCTCGAGGGCGAGAGAGACGCGTTCGAGCGCAAGCTTTACGTGATCCGCCGGATCAGCGACCTGACGGCCACCGAGCCGGGGCTGTACGTGACGTCGAGCTCCTCGCGGACGATCAACTACAAGGGCATGCTGATCAGCTACCAGCTGGCGCAGTTCTACAAGGACCTGCGCGACGAGCGCTGCAAGAGCGCGCTGGCGCTGGTGCACTCGCGCTTCTCGACCAACACCTTCCCCAGCTGGGAGCTCGCGCACCCCTACCGCGTGATCTGTCACAACGGCGAGATCAACACGGTGATGGGCAACGTCAACTGGATGCGCGCGCGCGAGTCGGAGCTGCGCAGCGAGCTGTTCGGCGAGGACCTCGAGAAGATCCTGCCCGTTGTGACCCCGGGCAACTCCGACTCGGCGACCTTCGACAACGTCCTCGAGCTGCTGATGCTGGCGGGCCGCTCGCTGCCGCATGCGGCGATGATGATGATCCCCGAGGCGTTCCGCGACCGCGACGACCTGCCCGACTATCTGAAGGGCTTCTACGCCTATCACTCGTGCCTCATGGAGCCGTGGGACGGACCCGCCTCGGTGGCGTTCACCGACGGCCGCGTGGTCGGCGCCACGCTCGATCGCAACGGGCTGCGTCCGGGCCGCTGGGTGGAGACGACCGACGGCCACGTGGTGCTCGGCTCGGAGTCCGGTCTGCTGGACATTCCGCCCGCGCAGATCCGGCGGCTGGGACGCCTGCAGCCGGGCAAGCTGTTTCTCGTCGACCTCGAGCGCGGAAGGATCGTCGAGGACGACGCGCTCAAGCGCGAGGTGGCCACCGGCAAGCCATACGGCGAGTGGTACGCGCGCAACGCTGTGCCGTTCGGCGATCTGCCGCCCTCCGAGCAGGTGACGCTCTCCAACCAGCCGCTGCACCTGCGCCAGCGCGCGTTCGGCTACTCCCAGGAGGACCTGCGGGTGCTGCTCACACCGATGGCGGTGGACGGCGCGGAGCCGATCGGCTCGATGGGCAACGACGTCTCGCTGGCGGTGCTCTCCGACCAGGCGCCGCCGCTGTTCTCCTACTTCAAGCAGATGTTCGCGCAGGTCACCAACCCGCCGATCGACCCGCTGCGCGAGGAGATCGTGATGAGCCTGGCGACGACTCTCGGCAACGAGCGCAACCTCTTCGCCGAGACGCCCGAGCACGCCCACAAGCTGCTGCTCGACCAGCCGATCCTGCTCAACCGCGAGCTCGAGACGCTGCGCCACGTCGACCACGACGTGTACGCGGCGCGCACGATCGACATCACCTGGCCGGTCGCGGAGGGTCCAGAGGGCATGACCTCGGCGATCGAGCGGATCTGTCGCCAGGCGCGCGAGGCCATCTCCGAAGGCGTCAACATCATCATCCTCTCCGACCGCCAGCTGGGCCCCCGCCGCGCGCCGATCCCGTCCCTGCTGGCGGTGGCCGCCGTGCACCACCACCTGGTGCTCGAGGGCACCCGTCTGCGTGCCGGCGTGATCGTCGAGTCTGGCGAGCCGCGTGAGGTCCACCACTTCGCGACGCTGATCGGTTTCGGGGCGAGCGCGATCAACCCCTACCTGCTGCTCGAGACGCTCGACAAGCTCGTCTTCGAAGGGCGCATCGCGCGCTCTGTCGCAGACGGCGCGGTGACGGCGGTGGGCGCCGAGGACGCGGCCCAGAACGTGGTCAAAGCGATCGGCAAAGGCCTCTTGAAGACGATCTCCAAGATGGGCATCTCGACGATTCAGTCCTACCGCGGAGCGCAGATCTTCGAGGCGGTGGGCCTGGACAAGGATCTGATCGACACGCACTTCACCTACACGGCCTCGCGCATCGGCGGCGTCGGGCTGCGGGTGCTCGCCGACGAGGCGCTCGAGCGCCACGCCCGCGCCTATCCCGCGCCCGCGGATGAGCTCCTGCCGGTCGGCGGCGTCTACGCGTGGCGGCGCGACGGCGAGCACCACATGTGGAACCCGGAGACGATCGCGCTCATCCAGCAGGCTGTGCGCGGCCCCAACGGCAACGTCGACGCGGCGTTGAACGGCGACCGAGAGGCCCACACGGCGGTCCGCGAGAGCCCCGCGTTCCAGACCTATCGCCAGTATGCCCGCGCGGTCAACGAGGACGCGGCGCGCAAGGCGACGCTGCGTGGCCTGCTGCGGATCCGCGGGGAGCGCGACAACGACGCCGGCGAGCCCGGCGCGGCGATCGCGCTGCAGGACGTCGAGCCGGCGAGCGAGATCGTCAAGCGCTTCTGCACCGGGGCGATGAGCCTCGGCTCGATCTCGCGCGAGGCGCACGAGACGCTGGCGATCGCGATGAACCGCCTGGG
>JBOGXX010000211.1:0-6205 GCA_050696475.1 Solirubrobacteraceae bacterium
GACCTCCGGGTGCCCGAAGAACCAGAAGAGGTTCTGGTAGAGCAACGCGGAGCCGCCCTCCGCCGGGCTGAAGAAGTGCGTGCCGAAATGCCTGTCGGTGAGGAGCATCGTCACCGCCGCCGCGATCACCGGCATCGCGAAGAGGATCAGGATCGCATAGACGAGCACGCCCCAGACGAATATCGGCAACCTGCCCCAGCTCATGCCCTTCGCCCGCATGTTCGCGATCGTGGCATAGAAGTTGATCGCACCGAGGATCGAAGAGAGGCCGGTGAGATGGACCAGGTAAATCCAAGCGTCCTGGCCGCCACCTGGGGAATAGGCGATTTCCGAGAGTGGCGCATAGCTCGTCCAGCCGGCTTCCGGAGGGTTCCAGAAGATCGAGGCGTAGAAGACGATGCCGCCGGCGAGCAGCAGCCAGAAGGACAGCGCGTTCAAACGGGGGAAGGCCATGTCGCGCGCGCCGATCATCAACGGCAGGAAGTAGTTGGCAATGCCCGCCATCATCGGCACCACGAACAGGAACACCATCGTCGTGCCGTGCATCGTGAACAGCTGGTTGTAGCGTTCCGGCGAGACCAGCGTGTTGTTGGGCGCGCCCAGCTGCAGGCGGATCATCAAAGCCTCGACGCCGCCGAGGCAGAAGAACAGGAACGTCAGGACCATGTACATGATCCCGATCTTCTTGTGGTCGGTCGTCGTCAGCCAGCTGGTCCAGCCCGTCGACTCATGCTCCACGTGATGGGCGTGAACCTGGGGGATGGGGGCTGCGTAGGTGGCCATGTCGTGCGTTGATCTCCTGATGTCCTAGGGGTTCTGGACCTTTTCGGCGCCTTCGTGTTCGTTGAGCCGCGCGCGCGCCTTCGCTGCTTCCTCGTTGGCTTCCGATATCTCCTGCTTCTGGCGCGCCAGCCACGTTTCGAACTGCGCCGGCGCCACCGCCCTCACCATCGCGATCATGCGCGCGTGGCCACGGCCGCAGAGGTAGGCGCACTGACCGCGGTAGACCCCGGGCTTGCTGATCTTGAACCACGTGTAGTTGTGGTAGCCCGGCACGTCCTGGAACTTGCCGCCCAGTTCCGGGATCCACCACGAGTGCACGACGTCCTCGGAGACGATGTCCAGGCTCACGGTGGTGTTCGTGGGGACGACCATTTCCTCGTAGGAGTAGGGCGCGCCCAGGCCATCAGGTTCGTTCGCGCCCGGGTAGACGAACTGCCAGACGAACTGTTTCCCGATCACCTCGATTTCGAGCGCTTTGCCGTTGGAGGGAAGTTTGCGCGTGTTGCTCGCGAACAGCACGTTGTTCTGTTCGCCGAGCGTCGCTCCGTTCGGACCGGAGTTCGGTGGGTCCTGGATGGAGGCGAGGTTCGCGAACGTGAGGCTGGCGAGCGCAACCAGCACGAGCGCCGCCGCCACGGTCCAGCCGATCTCCAGGCGAGTGTGGCCGTGGATCTGCGACGCCTCGGCGCCCTTGCGCTTGCGGAACTTCAAGCACGCGTACAGGAGGCCGCCCTCGACCGCGAAGAAGATGATCAGCGCGATGACGAGCGTGATCTTGTAGAGATCGACGATCTCGTTCGCGTTTGGAGAGCCGCCCGACTCGGGGGTGAAGAAGGCGAGCAGTGAGGGGATCATGTGGCCCAAGGCGGGAGAATTCTATTCACGCTCGGGCGGGACGTGCTTGATGACATTTGCCACGAGTCCTTCATGCTCCCGAGAAACGAGCACGGCGCTTCTCCACGAAGGCCATCGCCCCCTCCAGAAAGTCCGCGCTGCCGGCCATCTCCTGCTGGATCCGCGCCTCCAGCTCGAGCTGCTCGGCCATGCCCGCGTAGAGCCAGCTGTTGATCTGGCGCTTGGTCCCCGCGTAGGAGCGGGTGGGTCCCGCCGCGAGCCGTGCGGCGAGCGCGACCGACTCCGTCCGCAGGCTCTCGTCGGCCACGACGCGGTTGATCAGGCCCCACGCGAGCGCCTTCGTCGCCGGCAGGCGCTCGCCCAGCATCGCCAGCTCCATCGCGCGGGCCATGCCGACCCTGCTCGGAACGAACAACGACGAGCCGCCGTCGGGAACCAGTCCGATGTTGACGAACGCCAGCAGGAAGTACGCGCTCTCGGCCGCCACGATCAGATCGCAGCACAGCGCCAGCGAGCAGCCGATGCCCACGGCCGGTCCGTTGACCGCCGCGATCACCGGCTTGGGCAGCTCGCGAATCGCGTGCATGATCGGGTGGTAGCGCTCGGTCAGCGTGCGGTACACGTCCGGGCGCCCGTCCGCCGTCGTCTGTCCCCCGCTGACATCCCGCAGGTCGGCGCCCGAGGAGAACGCGCGGCCGGCGCCCGTGATCAGCACCGCGCGCACCGCGTTGTCCTTCGCCGTCCGCTGCAGCGCCTGCAGCAGGTCCGCGCCCAGCTGTGCGTTCCACGCGTTCAGCACCTCAGGTCGCTTCAGCTCGACCGTGGCTGCTCCCTCGGCGATGCTCACGCTCACCGTCTCAAGCTCAACGTCCGCCTCGCTCATGGGTCTCCTTTGCTCGATTCAGCGCGTTGCCGGAACGCCGCGGGCGCATCGAGCCGCGGTTCCGGCGGTGCCGGCACGCGCGCGGTCGGCCTCCGTCGAGGTCTACGCGCTCGCGCAGGCGCTGATCCTATGGTGTGTGGGATGACACGTCCCGTGATCGGCATCTGCGCCGCGCTCGAGCACGCCAAATGGAGCGTCTGGGAGCAGCGCGCGGCGCTGCTCCCGCTCAGCTACGTGCAGGCGGTGCAGCGCGCGGGAGGGCTCCTGGCGATGCTGCCACCAGATCCGCACCTCACGCAGGACCCCGAGCAGGCGCTGGATCTGCTCGACGGGCTGATCCTCGCCGGCGGCGCCGACATCGACCCCGCCTCCTACGGCGATAGGCCCCACCCGGAGACCGTTTCCACCGTGCCCGAGCGCGACGCGTTTGAGATCGCGCTCACGCTCGGCGCGATCGAGCGCGACATGCCGCTGCTGGGCATCTGCCGCGGCATGCAGCTGATCAACGTCGCCTGCGGCGGGACGCTCCTGCAGCACCTGCCCGACCATTACGGCCACCACCAGCACCGGCGCGTGGTCGGCTCCTTCGACGGCGCCGAGCACCACGTGCTGCTCGCCGACGGCTCGCTCGCCGCCAGGGCCGCAGGCGAGCTCTCGCATGCGACCAAGTCCCACCACCACCAGGGAGTCGACCGCCTCGGCGATGGCCTGGCTGCGAGCGGCGTCTCGACGGTCGATGAGCTGATCGAGGCGATCGAGCTGCCGGGTGCGAGGTTCGTGCTCGGTGTGCAATGGCACCCCGAGGCCGACCGTGCGAGCTCCGTGGTGGGGGCGCTGGTGGACGCTGCCGCCTCTGCGCGCGTGGCCGAGTAGCGCACGGGCGCCCGCATATACTGCCCGCCCAGTGCGGCTGTCGAAGGCGATCAGAGCAACCGCCTGGGGCATGGTGGCGGCCGGAGTCGCCGCGCCGCTCGTGCGAAAGCGCGTGAGCGCGCCGCCGCTGCTCCTCCAGGCCGTCGCCTTCGGGGCGCCGATCGGACTCTCGATCGTCGTGCGCCGCTCGCCGCGGCGCGACGTCGCCATCTGCGCGCTGCAGATGTGGGCCTATCTGGCCGCCTACAAGACGCCCCACGACGACGCCGAGGCGCAAAGCGCGCGCACACACGTCGCCTATCCGATCAGCGCCGATCGCGTGATCGGCCTCGGCGAGCTGCCGAGCGTGCGCCTGCAGCGGGCGTTCGCCGGCGGCGGCGCCACCGCGGCCGAGTGGCGGGCGCTCGACCGCGGGCTCGTATGGACCCACTGGAGTTGGTTCGTCGTCCCGCACGGCTCGCTCGCGTACATCCTCCTGCGCCACCCGTCGCGCTTCGCGCGCGCGGCGGTGCTGACCTACGCGGTGTTTGACATCGGCGCCTGCGTGTACTGGCTGCTCCCCACCGCTCCGCCCTGGTACGCGGCCGCCACGGCCGCCACGGAGGGCCGTCCCGAGCTCGCCGTCAGACGCATGATGGTCGAGTACGGCGAGGCGTTCTGGAAGGACCGCTGGGGGTCGCTCTACAGTGTGTTCGGAGGCAACCCACTGGCAGCGATGCCCTCTCTGCACTTCGCCACATCCGTGATGGCTGCGCTCCTCCTCGCCGAGGTGGGGCCGCTCGCAGGCGCGCTCGGGGCCGGATATGCGGCCACGCTCGGGTTCGCGCTCGTGTACCTCGGAGAGCACTACGCGGTCGATCTGCTGGGGGGGTTGGCGCTCACGCTCGCGGTGCGGCGCCTGGAGCCGCGCGCGGGACCGCGGCTCGCGCGCGTGGGGCGAACGCTCGCCGCGCTGGAGGCGATCGCCCACGAGGCGGTCTGAGAGGTGGGGTGAGCATCGGCAATATGGGATGGGGCGCGGGAGGCGATGGAGACGGCGAGCTGATCGAGCAGGAGGAGCCGTCGCTGCCCGAAGACAGCCGTGTCGCGCATGTGGGCGCGCGCAGCAGGGCGGGCGAGGAGGAGATGCCGCGTGTGATTCTCACTCGCCGGCAGATCTTCGCGTTCTCCCTGTTCATCCTCTCCGGCGTCGGCTTCCTGTACTTCGTCCTGCCCAACATCGCCGGCGTCGGCAAGACGCTCAACCGCATCGAGGGCGGCGACGTCTGGTGGCTGGCGATCGGCGTGGTGCTCGAGCTGATGTCCTTCGCCGGGTACGTGGTGGCGTTCCGCTCGGTGCTCGTGCGCGGCAACGAGCGTGTCGGCTGGCTCGAGAGCTACGAGATCACGATGGCCGGTCTCGTCGCGACGCGGCTGTTCGCGGCCGCCGGCGCAGGCGGTGTCGCGCTGACCGCATGGGCGCTGCGGCGCTCCGGCATGGAGCCCCGCGTCGTGGCTTGTCGGATGGTCGCGTTCATGGTGCTGCTGTACGTGATCTATGCCAGCTCGCTGCTGATCGACGGCATCGGGCTCGGCATCGGCCTGCTCCCCGGCGGCGGCTCGTTCGCGATCACGATCGTGCCCGCGATCGTCGCCGCAGCGCTGTTCGCGGCGGCCGGCGCGATCGCGCTGCTGCCCGGCGACCTCGAGCGTCGCCTCGACCGCTGGGCCTCCGGCTCCGTGCGCGCCGCCCATTGGATCGCACGCGCCGTGACTGCGCCTGCGCTCGCCGCCAGCGGCGTTCGCACCGCGATCGACTCGATCCGCGGGCGCGACCCGGGCCTGCTCGGCGCGCTCGCCTGGTGGGGCTTCGACATCTCCGTGCTGTGGGCGATGTTCCACGCGTTCGGCTCGCCGCCCCCCTTCACGGTCATCTGGATGGCCTACTTCGTCGGCATGCTCGGGAACCTGCTGCCGCTCCCAGGTGGCCTCGGCGGTGTGGAGGGCGGCATGATCGGGGCGCTCGCCGCCTTCAACGTTCCGCTCAACCTGGCCGTCGTGGCAGTACTGTCCTATCGGGCGATATCGTTCTGGCTGCCCACGTTGCCGGGCGTCGTCGCGTACTTCCAGCTGCGTCGCACGGTGGCGCGCTGGCGCACCGAAGAATCCGGCGAGCCGGAGGGCGCGGAGAGGACCGGGAGATCCGAGCCGGCGGGCGCGTTGCAGGGCTTCTGAGGCCAAGAACACGCTCCCAATTGCTATACTTTACAAAGTAAAGCGACACGTGGAAATCGCCGGTCACGTCTGGAGTGCCCGCGAGATCGCCACCCAAGCTGAGACACGACCGATGCGAGCGATTGCAACAGCGAAAGCCAGGAGATGAGATGAGCGAGGTCGAGAACGTGGTCATCATCGGGAGCGGTCCCGCCGGGTACACGGCGGCGCTGTACACCGCTCGGGCGAATCTCAACCCGCTGGTGATCGAGGGCTTCGCATGGGGCGGGCTGCTGCAGCAGACGACCGACGTCGAGAACTACCCCGGCTTCCCCGACGGCGTCATGGGGCCGGAGATGATGCAGAAGTTCCGTGACCAGGCAGAGCGCTTCGGCGCACGGCTGCTCACCGATCAGGCCGACCGTGTGGAGCTCTCCAGCGAGCCCGGCGGCGTGCACCGGGTATCGGTCGGCGAGACCGAGCACCTCGCGCGCACGGTCGTGCTCGCGATGGGCGCCGAGCACAAGAAGCTGGGGGTCGCCGGCGAGCAAGAGCTGTCCGGGCGCGGCGTCAGCTACTGCGCCACCTGCGACGCGGCCTTCTTCCGCGACGCGCACA
>JBOGXX010000212.1:0-6108 GCA_050696475.1 Solirubrobacteraceae bacterium
GATGCGGCCTGGCCCGAGGCGCGCCTGGGCGATCATGAAGCCGTCGCCCTCGCCGGCGATCAGGTTCGAGGCGGGCACGCGCACGTCGCTGAAGTCGACTTCGGCGTGGCCCTCCTGGTCCTCGTAGCCGAACACCGTCAGGTCGCGCATCACGGTCACGCCAGGGGTGTCGATCGGAACCAGCACCTGGCTCTGCTGCTTGTGGACCGGGCCATCGGTCTGCGTCTTGCCCATCACGATCATGATCCGGCAGTGCGGGTGCATCGCGTTCGAGGTCCACCACTTGCGCCCATTGAGCACGTACTCGTCGCCGTCGCGCTCGATCCGCAGGCCGATGTTCGTCGCGTCCGAGCTCGCGACGTCGGGCTCGGTCATGCCGAAGGCGGAGCGTATTTCGCCGTCGAGCAGCGGCATCAGCCAGCGCTCCTTCTGCTCGGGCGTGCCGAACTGGTGCAGTACCTCCATGTTGCCGGTGTCGGGCGCCGAGCAGTTGCACGCCTCCGAGGCGATGTGCGAGCGGCCGAGGATCTCCGCCAGCGGCGCGTAGTCGCTGTTGGAGAGCCCCGCGCCGTGCTTGGCATCGGGCAGGAACATGTTCCAAAGCCCCGCCTCGCGTGCCTTTGCCTTCAGCTCCTCCATGATCGGCGGCTGGAAGTGGGGATCGCCGGACTCCTGCAGCTGGCGTATGTACACCTCCTCCGCCGGATAGACGTGCTCGTCCATGAAAGCGCTCAGGCGCTCCTTGAACTCGGTGCAGCGCTGGCTCGGCTCGAAATCCATTGGTTCTCCCTCAGGCAGGCGGTGACGGGGCTGGGCACTAGGATCATCGCCGATGAGCCGCAACGACGCCAGCTACCGCGCAGCGGGGGTCGACTACGACTCACTCGACGCCGGCAAGCGCCTGGCGATGGCCAAGGCACTGTCCACGTCCGCGCTGCTGGCAGCCAGGGGCGGCCGCACGCTGGATGTCTCCCGCGGCGAGCCCGCGTTCGTGTTCGAGCTCGGCGAGCGGACCTTCGCGTTGGTGATGGAGGGCCTGGGTACCAAGTCGATGATCGCGCGCCAGCTGTTCGAGAGCCACGGCGTGGACCGCTTCGCCGACGTCGCCTACGACGCCGTAGCCGCGATCCTCAACGACCTCTGCTGTGTCGGCGCGCTGCCGCTCGTGGTCAACGCCTACTTCGCCACCGGTGCGTCCGAGTGGTATTTGCAGGCCGAGCGCGCAGAGTCGCTCGTGGAGGGCTGGCGGCGCGCGTGCAGCGACGCCGGCTGCGTGTGGGGTGGTGGGGAGTCCCCGACGCTGCCGGGGATGATCTCCGAGGGGGAGATCGAGCTCGCCGGCGCTGCCGTGGGGGCGGTGCCGGCCGGGCGCGCGGCGATCCTGGGGGAGCTCTTGGCCCCCGGCGATGAGATCGTGATCGTGGCCTCCAGCGGCCTGCATGCCAACGGCGCCTCGCTGGCGCGGCTCGTGGCCGCGCGGCTGCCAGGGGGCTACGCCACCGAGATCGCGGATGGCACGACGCTCGGCGAGGCGCTGCTCGAGCCGTCGCTGATGTACGTGCAACTGCTCGAAGCGCTCATCGACGCCCGGCTCGAGCTCACCTACATCAGCCACATCACCGGCCACGGGCTGTTGAAGCTGATGCGGCCGGCGAGGGATCTGAGCTACCGCATCGAGCGCCTGCCCCGGGTGCCGCCCGTGCTGAGCTTCCTCGTCGAGCACGCCGGCCTGGATGCCGCCGCGGCCTACTCGACGTTCAACATGGGCTGCGGCTACGCCCTCTACTGCCCTGCCGGGACCGGCGAGCCGATCGTCGAGATCGCCCGGCGCGCGGGCCTGCAGGCGGTCGTCTCCGGGCACGTCGAGGCGGGACCGCGCCAGGTCGTGCTCGAGCCCCTGGGCGTGCGCTTCGCCGGCGAGCAGCTCGAGCTATCGCCGCCCCCACCCTGACCCTCAGCCTGACCGTCAGTCTTGCGCCGATCCCACCCGCCGACTCGACTGCAGCTGGCGACCGCTCACCAGACCGCACCCCGATCCCATCCGGAGCCTACCCGAGGGCAGCCGGACCGCAATCGGACGGACACCGCGCTACACCGGTACTTCCGGCGCGCTGGCGGTATAGGATCAGTATGAAGAGCATTTCTGTCCGCAGTTGCAACCGTATCCCGGCGAGCGAGCCGGGAGCTCTCGATGTAGCCGGGCCGCATGGCTCCGGAGCTACCCCGATCGAGGCGGTTCCGTCCATCAAAAGAGGAGAGAATCTGATGCGCAGAGCATCCACCTGTCTTGCCGTCCTCGGTCTCGCCGCGCTCGCGCTCGCCGGTACCGCGTCGGCTGCGCCCACCGTCACGTTCAAAGCGAAGGCCGTTCCGATCGCCGGCTATCCGAACACCGGCAACATCCTCGGCCACGGAGCGGCGCTGCAGAGCGAATTCACGATCTCGGGCACCGAATACGGCGGCTTCCCGGCGCCGCTGGTAGGCGTCTACGTGGCGCTGCCAACCGGCTCCAAGATCCACTCGCAGGGGTTCAAGACGTGCCCGGTGAGCGTGCTCGAACAGGAAGGCGCCCAGGCCTGCAACAAGAAGAAAGCAGCGGCGGGGCCGGTTGGCCACGCGCTCGGGGTCGTCTCCTTCGGCACCGAACGCGTTCCCGAGGAAACCTCGATCAGCTCGTTCTTCGCGCCCGGCGGCGGCTTGGAGTTCCTCGCCCACGGCGTCACCCCGGTGGAGCTCGAAATCATCTCGAGCGGCAAATACGTGAGCCTCAACGGCGGCGGTGGCTTCGGGCCCGAGCTCAAGACGCAGGTGCCCCTGGTCGTGACCGTGCCCGGAGCGCCCGACGCGTCGGTCGAACGGATCAGCGTCAAGGTCGGCGCGGCGTACAAGAGCCATGGCAAGCCGGTGTACTACGGCACGATGCCCAAGAAGTGCCCGAAGGGCGGCTTCCCGCTGAGGGCGGAACTGCTGTTCGCGCCCAACGCGCAGGCCACGCTGCCGGGCACCCCGCTGGAAACCGTGACCACGGTCTACAAGGCCCCTTGCCCCAGGAAGTGACGTGACTACGGGAGGGTTTGCGCCGCCAAGGGCGTAAGCTCGACCAGAGCAATGTCGTGTGGGCGGCCTCGCCGGTCAAGGCGGGGCCGCCCGTTCGCTGTGAGCGCAAGGAAGGATTGGGTTGAGCACGCAGAGCGCGGGGAGGAGGAGATTCATCGCCGGGATCGCCGGTGGAGCGTGCATCGCCGCGATCACGGTGATCGTGCTGCTGGCGAGCGCCGCGGGCGGTTCCAACGGCTCCTACACGGTGCGCGCCATCTTCGATGACGCGGGCTTCCTGATCTCCGGGGAGAACGTCAAGGTCGACGGTGTGACCGTCGGCACCGTCGGCTCGGTCACGCCGACCCCGCAGGCCAAGGCCGCGGTGACGCTGAACATCACCAATCCGGGCTTCAAGGACTTCCGCTCCGACGCCTCCTGCACGATCAGTCCGCAGTCGCTGATCGGCGAGAAGTACGTCGACTGCCTGCCCACGCAGCCGCGCGTCGAAGGCAGCCCGCTGCCGCCGCCGCTGAAGAGGATCCCCAGTGGCCAGGAAGGCGCCGGCGACTACCTGCTGCCCGTGCAGAACACCTCCAGTCCCGTCGACGTCGACCTGCTCGGGGACATCCAGCGTCTGCCCGAACGCCAGCGCTTCACGATCATCCTCAACGAATTCGGCGCCGGCCTGGCAGGGCGCGGCAGCGACCTCAGCGAAGTGATCAAGCGCGCCAACCCCGCTCTGCAGGAACTCGACAGGGTGCTCTCGATCCTCGCCAACGAGAACCACGTGCTCGCGAAACTCGCCGTCGACTCCGACAAGGCGCTGGCGCCGCTGGCGAAGGTCAGCGGGCGTGTCGCTGATTTCATCAAGCAGGCCAACACCGTCGCCCAGGCGAGCGCTGCCACGCGGGGCTCGCTCGCGCAGAACCTGAAGGACTTCCCGCCGTTCCTCAAGCAGCTCGGGCCGGCGATGGAACGGATCCAGCGCTTTGCCGAACAGACGACGCCGACCTTCACCGACCTGAAAGCCGCCGCGCCGGGGATCGACAAGGCGTTCACGAGCCTGCCCGCGTTCTCCAAGAGCACCGAACAGTTCACCGAGAACCTCGGCAAGACCTCCAAGCTCTCCGGCCCCGCGCTCGTCGGCACGAAGCCGCTGCTCAAACGCCTGCAGTCGCTTGGCAGCGCCGCGGTGCCGTTCTCCAGCAACTTCGCCGGCCTGCTGGAAAGCCTGCGCAACACCGGCGGGCTCGAGCGCATACTCGACTTCATCTTCACGGGCACCGGCTCGGCGAACGGGTACGACGCGCTCGGGCATTTCCTGCGCGCCGAAGGCGTCGGGAACGGCTGCCTCACCTACACGATCGCTCCATCATCCGTCTCGAGCTGCAGGCGCAGGTTCTTCTCCAGCAGCGGAACCTCCGCAAGCGCCAGTGCCGCCTCGAGCAGCAAAGCGAGCACGATCGGACTCGTGATGGCGCGAACGCTCGCGGTCATCAAAGGCGCCACGCCCGCGCAGGCGCTCGCCAAATACCCCGGCTCGGCGCCGAGCGCCGGCGAACTCGAGTCGATCTCCACCGCGGGCGCCAGCAGGACGACCGCACAGCCCGTCGGCGGCTCAACCGCCGGGACGACCTACTACACGCCGACGAGCGGCGAAAGCGAAGCCGGCGGGATGCTCCTCAACTACCTGCTCGGGAGCGAATGACGCGATGAGCCCGCGATCTGCAGCTCTGCGACTGCTGACGGTGGCCCTGGCGGTGCTCGCGCTCGGCCTCCCAACGGCCAGTCTCGCCGGCGAAAGCGCGAGCACGACGACCGCCACGACGCCGCCGGAAGCGGGCGAAGCCGTGCAGCAGACGGTGACGGTCACGCCCGCGACCAGCGCGAGCCAGCAGGAAGAAGCCACGGTGACGGTCCCCGCTCCAGAAGCCGTGGCGCCCCAGGTTCAGGCCGAGCACAGCCAGGGTGCGAGCGCCGGAACAGCCGCGTCCAAGTCAACGGCGCGGGCCAGGGCGAAGCGCTCCCCGGCCGGCGAATCCCCGACCGGGGCAGCGGCAGCCGGGGAAGCTGCGAGCGAACGCGCAGGCGCGCAGCAGCAGCTGCCCGGCGTGGGTGGGCTCCCATCCTCCACGCCGCCGCTGCCGCTCGATTTGCGCTCCTCGATCGCCGGCGTCCCCAGCTTCTTCATCGAAAGCTTTCAGATCCCGCCGTTTCTGCTGCCGATCTTCCAGGCCGCCGGAACCGCCTACGACGTCCCCTGGCAGGTGCTTGCCGCGATCAACGAGGTCGAGACCGACTACGGGCGCGACCTCAGCGTCTCGAGCGCCGGCGCCGAGGGCTGGATGCAGTTCCTGCCCTCCGAGTGGGACCAGTACGGGGTCGACGCCAACGGCGACGGCTACAAGGACCCCTACAACCCGGCCGATGCGATCTTCGCCGCGGCCCGCTACCTGCGCGCCGCCGGCGCCAACACGAACATCAAGGCCGCCGTCTACTCCTACAACCACTCGCAGGCCTACGTCGAATCGGTCATGCTCCGCGCCCAGCTGCTCGGCGGGACGCCCTCGGAACTGCTCGGCGCGATCACCGGGCTGACCGAGGCGCGCTTCCCCGTGTACGCCACCTCGCACTACAGCGACGGCTTCCCGACGGTCTCCACGGGGGCGGGTCAGACCAAGCCGCTCGTCGGCACGACGATCTACTCGCAGGCCGGCGCCCCCGTGATCGCTGTCCAGGACGGCGAAGTCGTGCAGGTCGGAGACTCGCCCTCGCTCGGGCGCTTCCTCGCGCTGCGCGACGCCTACGGCAACACCTACGTCTATGCGCAGCTCGGCGAAGTGGCCTCCGTGTACCCGGTGCTCGAGCCACGCGTGCAGACCCGCGTGAGCACGCGGATCGCAGGAGCGGATCGAGCTCACACGAACCGCGAACCGGCCCCAAGCGGCCCGGCGACGGCCGGAGCGCAGCCGCGCTCGCCGCTGTCGGAGGGAGCCGCCGTCTCCGGTCTGGCGCTCGGCGCCGCCGCCGGCCTCGAAGCGCAGCCCGGCTCGCCCGCCCCGCCCGCCC
>JBOGXX010000213.1:0-4045 GCA_050696475.1 Solirubrobacteraceae bacterium
CGCATGCTCTCGCCGCGGGCGCGGGCACGCTGTGGCGCGCCGGCGGGCAGGCGCGCGCGCGTGGATGCCCTGGGACGTGCGCCGGCCCGATCGTCGGGCGTTTGGCCGGGCAGCGTCTTGCTGCAGATCGGACAGCGCTCGATGAAGCGGTTGTGTCGGCAGAAGGTCGGCATCCGCCGATCGATATACCCGTTCGCCCGAGCGCGTTCGCCGGGCCTATGCTCCCGGTGCGCCGATGCCCGGCCCGACGTGCTGCGGCGGGCCCTCGGGCCCTGCGTCCGCGTCGGCGTGCCCGGGCCTGCCCTCGTCCTGCGCGAGCGCCGGACCGCGGTCGCTCGTGAGCCGCCGGTTGGCGAGATAGCGGTCGACCATGCGCGCGCACTGGCGGCCCTCGTTGATCGCCCACACGATCAGCGACTGGCCGCGGCGGGCGTCGCCGGCGGCGAAAACCCCGTCAACCGAGGTCGTATACGGCTTGACCGCGCGCACGTTTCCGCGCCCGTCCTTCTCCACGCCGAGCTGGTCGAGCAGCTCCTGCTCGGGGTGCAGGAATCCCAATGCCAGCAGCACCAGCTGGGCCGGCAGCTCGCGTTCGCTGCCCGCGACCGGCGCGAACGGAGGCCGTGGCTGCGCCTGCGCGACGCGCAGGCCGGCGACGGAGCCCCTGCCGTCGTCGCTGAAGGCCACCGTCGTGACGGAGAAGCCCTGCTCGCCCACGCCCAGCTCGCGGGCCTCCTCCATGGCGTAGCTGAGCCGATACTTCAACGGCCACTGCGGCCACGGGGTCAGCTCGTCGCTGCGGCGCGCCGGTGGCTCGGCCAAGAGCTCCAGCTGCACCACCGAGCGGGCGTCCTCGCGCAGCGCGTTGCCGACGCAGTCGGCGCCCGTGTCGCCGCCGCCGATCACGACGACGTCCCTGCCGGTGGCGCTGATCTCCCGCTCGATCGGCGGCTGCGCCACGGTCGGCCCCAGGGTGGGTGGGGATCCGCTCTGTCGCGCGACCCAGCGATTGCGCTGGTAGAGGTACTCCATCGCGAAGTGCACGCCGGCGAGCTCCCTGCCTGGCACCGCCAGCTCGCGCGGCACGCGCGAGCCGGTCGCCAGCACGACCGCGTCGAAGCCCTCACGCAGCTCCTGCACGCTCACGTCGCTTCCCACCTCCACGCCACAGCGGGTCTCCACGCCCTCGGCGATCAGCTGCTCGACGCGGCGCTGCACGATCGTCTTCTCGATCTTGAAGTCGGGCACGCCGAAGCGCACGAGACCGCCGATCGCCTCGTCGCGCTCGAACAGCGTCACGCGGTGACCTGCCCGGCGCAGCTGCTGCGCCGCCGCCATGCCGGCCGGGCCGGAGCCGACGACCGCCACCGAGTTGCCGGTTTCGCGATCGCGACGCGGAGGCTGCGGGACGATCCAGCCCTCCTCCCAGGCGCGGTTGACGATCGCGTTCTCGATCTGCTTGATCGTCACCGCGTCGCCCTCGCGGATCTCCAGCACACACGCCGCCTCGCACGGTGCCGGGCACAGGCGCCCGGTGAACTCGGGGAAGTTGTTGGTCGCGTGCAGCTGCGCGATCGCGCTCTGGAAGCGGTCCCGGTAGACGAGGTCGTTCCAGTCGGGGATCAGGTTGCCCAGCGGGCAACCGTTGTGGCAGAAGGGCACGCCGCAGTCCATGCAGCGAGCGCCCTGCTCGCGCAGCTCCGCCTCCGCGCGCGTGAGCAGGAACTCCCGGTAGTCGTGAGTCCGCTCGACGGAGTCCCGCTGAGGGACGCCGTGGCGCTCGATCTGCAGGAAGGCCCCGAGCTTGCCCATCAGCCGACCCGGCCCTCCGGACCGTGTGCCCCCTCGCCCACCGCATCAAGCGGGCGCAGCGTGCCCGGCTGCTCGGACGCGACTCCGTTGCCGGCGGCGCCCTCCGCCTGCGCTGCTTCTTCGGCGAGCTCGCCCAGCACGCGCTTGTAGTCGTGCGGCATCACCTTCACAAACGCGTTGGCACCGAGCAGTTCGCTCCATTTCTCGAGCACGCGCGCGGCCACCGCAGAGTCGGTGCGACGCAGGTGCTCTTCGATCATCGCCCGCAGCTCGATCGCGTCCGCCGCGGAGAGCGCTTCGAATCCGACCATGCCCATGTTGCAGCGGGCGTGGAAGCTGTGGTCCTCGTCGAGGACGTAGGCGACGCCGCCGCTCATGCCGGCGGCGAAGTTACGCCCGGTCGCACCCAGCACGACGACACGTCCCCCGGTCATGTACTCGCAGCCGTGATCGCCGATGCCCTCGACGACAGCCCACGCGCCGGAGTTGCGTACCGCGAAGCGCTCACCGGCGAGACCCCTGAAGAAGGCGCGCCCGGCGGTGGCGCCGTAGAGGACCGTGTTGCCGACGATCACGTTCTCCTCGGCCTTGAAGTGCTCGCCCATGCCCTCGCGCGGACGGATCGCGAAGACCCCGCCCGAGAGGCCCTTGCCGGCGTAGTCCTGCGCGTCGCCACGCAGCGTGAATGTCACCCCCGGCGCCAGCCAGCCGGCAAAGCTCTGGCCCGCGGAGCCCTCGAAGCCGACGTCGATGGTGTGCTCCGGCAGGCCCTGCTCACCGCGGCGCCGGGCAATGTGGCTGGAGAGGATCCCACCGACGCAGCGGTTTCGGTTGCGGATCGCCAGCCGCGCCTGCACGCGCTCGCCATGCTCGATCGCCGGCGCGGCCAGCTCGACGAGCTCCCAGTCCAGCGCATCTCCGAGGACCTCCGGTGGGGGGCTCACGCGCCTGCGGGCGGCATCGGCGGGGAGCTCGATGTGGGTGAGCAGGTGCCTCAGGTCGACGCCCCGCGCCTTCCAGTGCTCGATCGCGCTGTCGACGCCGAGCAGGTCCACGCGGCCGATCGCCTCCTCGAGCGAGCGCAGGCCCAGCGAGGCGAGGATCTCGCGAACCTCCTCCGCGACGAAGAAGAAGAAGTTGACGACGTGCTCCGGCGTGCCCTTGAAGCGCCTGCGCAGCTCCGGGTTCTGCGTGGCGATCCCGACCGGACAGGTGTTCAGGTGGCAGGCGCGCATCATGATGCAGCCGGTGGCGATCAGCGGGGCGGTGGAGAAGCCCATCTCATCGGCCCCCAGCAGCGCTGCGATCATCACGTCGCGCCCGGTCTTCAGCTGCCCGTCCGTCTGCACGATGATGCGCGAGCGCAGGTCGTTGAGCAGCAGCGTCTGCTGGGTCTCTGCCAGGCCGATCTCCCACGGGATGCCCGCGGCCTGGATCGAGGACAGCGGCGAGGCGCCCGTGCCGCCGTCGTGGCCCGCGATCAGGACGCGGTCGGCGTTCGCCTTGGAGACGCCCGCTGCGACCGTGCCCACGCCGACCTCCGAGACGAGCTTGACCGACACCTGCGCCTTTGGGTTCGCGCAGCGCAGGTCGTAGATCAGCTGCTTCAAGTCCTCGATCGAGTAAATGTCGTGGTGCGGCGGCGGCGAGATCAGCCCGACGCCCGGTGTGGTGTGGCGGATTGAGCCGATGTAAGCGTCGACCTTGTGCCCCGGCAGCTGGCCGCCCTCGCCGGGCTTGGCGCCCTGGGCCATCTTGATCTGCAGCTCGTCCGCGTTCACGAGGTAGTGGATCGTCACACCGAAACGCCCCGAGGCGACCTGCTTGATCGCGGAGCGGCGCCGGTCGCCGTTCTCGTCGGGCGTAAAGCGCGAGGGGTCCTCGCCGCCCTCGCCGGTGTTCGAGCGCCCGCCGATCTGGGTCATCGCGCGCGCGAGCGTCTCGTGGGCCTCGCGCGAGATCGAGCCGAGCGACATCGCACCGGTGGAGAAGCGCTTCACGATCTCGCTCGCGCGCTCGACGTCCTCGATCGGAATGGCGCCGCCCTCCGGGAAGCGGAATCGCATCAGCCCGCGCAGCGTCGACCGTCGCGCCGAGTCGGCGTTCACTGTGCGCGAGTACAGCTCGTACGTCTCGTACGATCCCGCGCGCACGGCGTGCTGCAGCGTCGCGATCGTGTCCGGGTTCCAGAGGTGGTGCTCGCCCTCGCGGCGCCACGCGTAGAGGCCGAGCA
>JBOGXX010000214.1:0-3138 GCA_050696475.1 Solirubrobacteraceae bacterium
CGTCGTGGAAGATCGGGTTCTCGTCGTGGGCGCGCTGCAGGTTGTAGTTGGGAATACGGGCGCTGAGATGGTGCACGTGGTGCAGGCCGATGTTGCCGGAGAAGAACTGCAGCACCTTCGGCAGCCGCAGGTAGGAGCTGCCGCGCAGTGCGGCGTCGGCGTAGCTCCAGTCACCGGCGCTCTCCCAGTAGGCGTCCTCGAACTGGTGCTGAACGTAGAACAGCCAGATGCCGGCGGAGCCGGCGAGCAGCACGGTGGGGGCCTGAACGAGCAGGTAGTCGCTCCATCCCATCAGCCAGCACAGCGCACCCACCAGAACCGCGAGTGCGATGTTCGTTCCGATCACGCTGCGGCGCATGCGCGGACGTGCCGAGCGCGAGATCAGACGCGGCCCGACCAGCAGCGCCACGATCGGGCCGATGCCGAACATCACCGCCGGGTTGCGAAACACGCGATAGCCCAGACGTGAGCGCGGCGACAGCGCTTGGTATTCGCTGACGGTCAGGGTGCGAACGTCTCCCCCGCCGCGGCGGTCGAGATCGCCCGAGGTGGCGTGGTGGATCGCGTGATCGTGGCGCCAGCGCAGGAACGGCGAGTACACGAGCAGGCCCAGGGCGGTACCGAGCCACAGGTTTGCTCTGCGCGAGGCCATGAACGATCCGTGCGAGCAGTCGTGAAAGACGATGAACGTGCGCATGAGAAAGCCGGACGCGGGGATCGCGATCACAAGCACGAGCAAGTAGGAGACTCCCAGCATTCGGTACATCAGGAACGAGAGCCCCAGATAGGGCCCGACCGAGGTCGCCAGGTCGATCAGGCTGCGCCTCAGACGCGGCTGCGCGTAGGGAGCGAGTCTCTCCCGCCAAGCGATGTCGCCGGGATTCGACAGCGCGACCTCGGCGCCGCTCGAGGGTGAGGCTTGATTCATGATGCACCTTCCCCACAGACCGTCGCTCACCGGTGCGCGCGTATGCGCCCCCGCGCTACTGCCTGTTGTTTGGTATGCCCGGTTTTCGTGGTCCGGGTGTGTGGTCTGGCTCTTCCGCATGCAAGCGTTTGACCCTACCTCGTCAAAGCACAGGCCTAACGCGAGCCGAATAGTAGACCACGTGGCAGCTGGCGCCGTGCCGCGCCCGTGCGGCTCAGCGATCGCCGGGGTGGCGCCGCATCAGCCTCAGCCCCATCCACACGTGCTGAATGCCGGCATCCTCAAACGGCTCGGACTCCACCTGAAAGCCCGCGCGCCGGTAGACGCCGGTGGCGGTCAGCTGGGCCGCCAGGCGGACCCTCGCGCATCCCTGCTCGCGCGCGGCGGCCAGCGCGAGCTCGAGCATTCGCGATGCGATCCCACGACCACGCCAATCGCGTTCAACCGCGACGCGACCGACTTTCGCGGCGCCCGGGTCGATCAGCAGCCGCAGCGTGCCGATCACGCGCCCATCGCCGGCGGCGAGCGCGACCAGGTGCAGCGCCTCCCCGTCGCGGCCGTCGATCTCCTCCTCTCGGGGTACGCCCTGCTCGCGGCAGAAGACCTCCTCGCGCACCGCCAGCGCGCCCTGCACGTCATCTGCATCCGCGGCCCAGCGAATCTCCTGCTCGCTCGCCTCCATACAGACTTTCTACCTGGTACCGGCGGCGAACCTGGCACTCACGCCACCCGGGATCAGGCGTCGCATCGCGAAGAGTCCAAGGAGCGCCACCACGAGGCAGCTCCCCCCGCCGACGCCGAGTCCCGCGCGCGCGCCCGCCTCCGCCATCACCCAGCCGATGATCGGGCCGCCGATCGGTGTGGAGCCCTGGAAGGCGACGAACCAAAGCGACATCACGCGCCCGCGCATGCTCGGATCGGCGTTCAGCTGCAGGGTGGAGTTGCCGGTGGCCATGAACGAGATGCTCGCACCGCCGGCGAGCGCCAGCGCGAACAGCTCCACGGGCAGGCTCGGCGCGAGGCCGGCGAAGATCAGCACGACACCGAAGGCCGTCGCTGCCATCACCAGCGGCGGTAGGCCGGTCCTGCCTCTGGCTGCGACGAGCAGGCCGCCGAGCACGGCGCCGACGCCCATGGCGGCGGTCATGAAGCCGTACGCGGTGGCGCCCGCGTGCAGACCCTGGCGTGCCATCACCGGCAGCGTCACCTGGAACTCGTAGGCCAGGCAACCGGCCAGCGCCATCATCAGCAGCGGAATCCCCAGCTCCGGGCTGCGCCGCACGTAGCGCAGCCCGTCACGCAGCTGGCCCGGCTCGCGCCCGCTGGGCGGGCTGGGGAAGATGGCGCTGCGATCGAGCGTCGTCAGCGAGGCGACGACCGCCACGAAGCTGGCGGCGTTGACCAGGAAGCAGACGCCCTCGCCGACGGTCGCGATCAACACTCCCGCGACTGCGGGCCCGATCACGCGTGCGACATTCACCAGCACGGAGTTGAGGCTGACCGCGTTGCGCAGGTTCTCGGCGCCCACCATCTCGAGCATGAACGACTGACGCGCGGGGTTCTCAAAGGCATTGTTGAGACCGAGCAGCGCCGCCAGCGCGCCGATCTCCCACAGCCGCACCGCGCCCGTCACGGTGAGGATGCCGAGGATCAAGGCCTGGACGCCCATCGCGATCTGCAAAGCGACGATCAGACGGCGCTTGTCCACGCGGTCGGCGATAACGCCGCCGTAGGGCCCGAGCGCGAGCACCGGCAGCGTCTGCAATGCGACGATCACGCCCAGCGTGGTGGCGGAGCCCGTGAGCGTCAGCACGAGCCAGGACTGTGCGGCCATCTGCATCCACGTGCCGACCAGCGAGACCGATTGCCCGGCGATGTAGCGCCGGTAGTTGGGGATCGCCAGAGCGGCGAAGGTGACGCGCCCCGCGCCCATCAGGCGCGTCACGGATGGGTCCCGGGAAGGCGGGCGGCGAGGCTCTCCAGCACGGGCAACGCCTCCCAGAGCGCCTCGCGCTCGGCTGCGTCGAGCTCCTCGACGATCGCGCTGAGCGCACGCGTGCGCTCGCGGTGGATGCGCTCGCGCATCCGCCTGCCAGCCGCGGTCGCCGCGACGAACGCCTGGCGCTTGTCGGCGGGGTCGGCCGAACGGCCGATCAGACCGGCTTCGCACAGCTGCGCGGTGACCCGCGAGAGCATCGTCGGGTTCAAGC
>JBOGXX010000215.1:0-2090 GCA_050696475.1 Solirubrobacteraceae bacterium
GGCGATGCGTCGCCTGAGCGAGCCGACCAGCGCCCGTGCCATGGGCGAGGCGGCACGGCGGCGGGCTGGCCTTTACACCTGGCCGAAGGTGGCCGAGCGCCTGCTGCGCACGCTCGGTATTGGCAGCGCCGACGGCCGCGAGCTGGCCGGGTTCCTGTGAGCCTTCCCGGTCCTAGCGAGGCAGCGCCTGTGCCCACGGACATCCTCGACCGACCCGAGGCGGGGGCCAAGGCGCTGCGCGGCGGTGCGATTAGGGGCGTCGCCTACGCGGTGACGATCGTGCTCACCGGCGCGACAGTGCCGCTGATGACACGCCACCTCGGAGTCTCCGACTTCGGCCGTTTCGTCACCGCCTCCTCGATCGTGACGATCGTGGCGGGCGTCACAGAGCTCGGGCTCAGCGGGATCGGCACCCGCGAATACGCACTCGCCGCGCCAGCGGAGCGTCGCGGCCTGCTCTCGAACCTGCTCGGGCTGAGGACCGTGCTGACGCTCGTCGGCCTGGCGATCGCGACCCCGCTGATGTTGCTGGCCGACTACCCGCGCGTGGTGATCGCCGGCATGCTCGTATCGGGCTTCGGGCTGATCCTGCTGAACGTGCAGCAGACGTACTCGATCTCCCTGACCGCCCAGCTGAGCTGGGGTGCCGCGTCGCTGCTCGAACTAGTCAACACGGTCGTCGTCGCCGCGGCGACGGTGGCGCTCGTGCTGTTCGGTGCCCGCCTGTTCGCGTTCTTCTTCGTCAGCGTCGTCTCCTCGGCAGCAGCTCTGCTCGCCGCAGCCCTCTACCTGCGGGGCCACGTCTCGCTGCTGCCGCGCTTCGATGTGGCGTTGTGGAGGCGGCTGGTGCGTGACACGCTGCCCTACTCGGCCGCCGTGATGGTCGGGATCCTGTATCCGCGCGTCGGCCTGATCGCGGTGTCTGCCATCTCCAACGCGCATCAGACGGGCTACTACTCCACGGCTTTCAAGATCGTGGAGGTGATCGGCGGCACCTCGGGGCTGATCGCGGGCTCGGCCTTTCCCATCTTCGCGCGTGCCGGGCGCGACGACCGCGAGCGCCTGCGCTATGCGGTTAGCAGGGTCGGGGACGCGGTTCTGATCGCCGGCGCCTACATAACGCTGAGCCTCGTCGTGGCGGCACCCTTCATCGTCGAAGTGATCGGCGGCAGCGGGTTCGCCCCCGCGGTGCCCGTGCTGCGCCTGCAGGCGCTCGCTCTGCTCGGCGGGTTCCTCGGCACGACCTGGAGTTACACATTGCTCTCCCTGAAAATGCATGGCGCCCTGCTACGCGTGACGCTGGCGGGCCTGGTGGCGTCGATTGCGCTGTCGGTGGCGCTCGTGCCGAGCCTGGGCGCGGAAGGCGCCTCGATCGCGGCGATGGCGTGCGAGTTCCTCGTCGCTGGCGGCTACCTGCTGGCGCTCCTGCGCAGCCATCCCGACCTGCGCCCCGGCGGGGCAGCGCTCCCGCGGGTCGCACTCGCGAGCGCCGCCGGCTTGAGCGTCCTGCTGCTCGGGCTGCCGAGCGTCGTGCTTTGGGCGATCGCCTCGCTCGTGTTCGTGGCGCTGCTAGCCGCGATGCGCGTCTTCCCGCCCGAGCTGATGCACCTGCTGCCGGGGCGCGGTCCCACCTCGGGCGCTGACTAGGGCACTCAGCGCCCGAGCGCTCGCCGATAGCTTTGGAGCGTGGCCTCGGCCGCGCGCGGCCAGCTGAAGCTCGCAGCCCTGGCGTGCCCCAGCTCGCGCAGCCGCACCGACGGGCCGGTGTCGTCGAGGAGCTCGGCGATCGCCGCGGCCACTCTGGCGGGTGAGCGCGGGTCGAAGTAGAGCGCTGCCGGGCCGGCCACCTCGCGCAGCGCGGGAACGTCCGAGCAGGCGACCGGCAGCGATCGCGCCATCGCCTCGAGCACCGGCATGCCGAACCCCTCGTGCAGCGTCGGCAGCACGAGGCAGGCGGCAAGCGCGTAGAGCAGCTCTAGCTCCTCGGCCGAGCAGCTGCCGAGCAGGCGCACGTCCTCGCCCACACCGGCCGTCGCGGCTCTCCTGGCCAGCGAGCCGTCGTCCGTGCTATGCCCGGCGAAGATCAGGAC
>JBOGXX010000216.1:0-10316 GCA_050696475.1 Solirubrobacteraceae bacterium
GACTTCGTCTACCCGCCGCCCGCGCTAGCCGCCGCCGCCGGCGGCTACGGCCGGCCGCTAGACCTCGAAAAGCTCGCGCCCTCCGCGCTGCTCGCCTACCCGCTGATCGTCACTCGCGTCGACCCCGCCGCCAGCCGCCCGCCCGCCGCCTACCGCCTGCTGTGGCACGGGCGCTACTACCAGGTGTGGGGCCGGCGCCCCGGCGCTCGCGCCGCGCTTGCGCATGTCGCCCTCAGCGGCTCGCCCGCCGCGCGGTGCGCCACGATCAAACGTCTCGCGCAGGCCCCTGCAGCCGGCGGCCGCGAGCGGCTCGTCGCCGCGCGGGCGCCGAGGATCGTGCGCATCCCGCTCGCGCGATCAGCGCACCCCTCAGACTGGGGGAGGGAGCGCAAGGCGCTCGTCATGGGCGATCCCGGCACGCTGCGCGCCCGGTTCACGCTGCCCGCGTCAGGCACGTGGGAGCTGTGGGTGCAGGGGGACATCATGCCCACCGTGCGGATCGACGTGGACGGGCGCCCGCTCGCCACGATCTCAGGGCAGCTGAGCGGCAACTCGCTCGTCCCCGACACGACCCCCGCGATCGCCGTGCAGCTTCTCGCCGGTGCGCACCGGCTGACGCTCACGCGCACCAGCCCCGGCCTCGGTCCCGGCGAAACCGGCTCCGCCGTGCTCGACGCGATCTTCCTCACGCCCGCCAACGACTCGCCGACGCTGCGCAGCGTCCCGCTCGCGCGGTGGAGGTCGCTGTGCGCGGGCGAGTACCAGTGGATCGAGATCCAGGCGCCGTAGGCTCCGCGCCCGCCCGCAGCTTCGGGTGCCAAGGCCGTCGCGGCCGGCGTCCCACGCGGCCTGCGCCCGCGGGCGAGGTTGCCCGTCGATCTCAGCTCCATCGGGGCACCGACGTACTCTCTGAAGCGTGGGCGCACCGATCCGGGCTCCAGCGGAGGATCAGATCCTGCTCGGCGAGAACCTGCAGCTGCTGCCGAGGTTCGCCGACGCGTCGTTTCAGCTCGTCTACATCGACTCGCCGTTCAACACCGGCAGGGTGCAGGCGCGCCAGACGCTGCAGGCGGTGCGCGACGAGGACGCTCCGCGCACCGGCTTTCAGGGACATCGCTACCGCACGACGCCGCTGTCGAGCTCCAGCTACAACGACAGCTTCGAGGACTACCTCGCGTTCCTCGAGCCGCGCCTGCTCCACGCGCACAGGCTGCTGGGCTCGCAGGGCACGCTGTACTTCCACATCGACTACCGCGAGGCCCACCACTGCAAGCTGCTGCTCGATCGCATCTTCGGGCGCCAGTGCTTCCTCAACGAGATCATCTGGGCCTATGACTACGGCGGGCGCGCCAAGCGCCGCTGGCCCGCCAAGCACGACACGATCCTCGTCTACGTCAAGGACCCGCGCGCCTACTACTTCAACTCCGAGGAGGTCGACCGCGAGCCCTACATGGCGCCCGGTCTCGTCACCCCCGAGAAGGCCGCACGCGGCAAGCTGCCCACCGACGTCTGGTGGCACACGATCGTCCCCACCAGCGGGCGCGAGAAGACCGGCTACCCCACGCAGAAGCCCGAGGGCATCGTGCGGCGCATCGTGCAGGCCTCCACGCGGCCCGGCGACTGGTGCCTGGACTTCTTCGCCGGAAGCGGCACGCTCGGGGCCGTCGCCGCACAGCTTCAGCGTCGCTACGTGCTGATCGACTCCAACCCCCAGGCCGTGCAGGTCATGCGCACGCGGCTTCGCAGCGGCGATCGCGACCTGCGAGCCTCCGGCTCATGTACCACGTAGAGCTTCGCCACTTCCCGCTGCTCGGGCCCGACCCGCTGGCGCCGCTCGAGGCCTGGCGGACCGCCGCCGCCAGATCGCCGGACCCTGCTCCCAGCGACAGCCTCGCGCGCGCCGAAAGAGCCCTGCTGCGCACGAGCGCCGATCGGGGCTGACTCGACGCTAGACTTCCCTGTCGCATCACGTGGTGGGCGTAGCTCAGTTGGTAGAGCTCCTGGTTGTGGTCCAGGCGGTCGTGGGTTCGAGCCCCATCGCTCACCCTTCGCAAATGACCTGCAACTCCGATGGTTTCGGGATTGTCGCACGGCTGGGCCAGGCATCTCTGGGGTCCAATTGGAGTCCAATTCCTTCTGGCAGCATTGGGTGACGCGGCTTGGGTCCTGGCCGGTCTCGCTAGGGCAATCCGGCCTCGAGGGCGCTCACGCCGGCGCGAGGTCCAACGCGGCCGGGCGTCGGCCGCGCTAGCCTGCTTGGCATGGCGGTCAGTGGCAGGGATCGGCCGGGGCGCCATCGGCGAAGGAGTACAGCGGCGGCGATCCTCACGCTCGCGCTCAGTGCGCTGCTTGCCTGCGCCGCGCCGCTGCTCGCGAGCGCGGCCGCCGAAACGACGACGCTCGGCCTCGGCGGCTGGCAGGTGCAGAGCAGCGCGCTGGTCACGCAGAGCGGCGCTCAAATCTCCTCACCGGGCTTCGCGACCGGCTCGTGGCTGTCTGTGACACCGGATGACGGTGGCGCCGTCGGTACGGAGATCGGCGCGCTGCTTCAGAACGGCGTCTGCCCCGACGTCTTCTACTCCGAAAACCTCAAGAGCTGCTTCGGCTACATGAGCCGCATCGGTAGCGACACCGTCGCGCAGTTCGCCGTGCCGTGGTGGTTTCGCACGAACTTTCAAGCGCAGCTCGGCAGCTCGCAGCACGCGCAGTTGATCATCAACGGCATCGTCGGCCAGGCGGACCTGTGGGTAAACGGGCAGGAGCTTGCCACCCAGGCCACCCTGCGGGGCGCGTACGCGCGCTACACGTTCGACCTCAGTGGGCTGCTGCGCGCCGGTGCCAACTCGCTCGCGCTCGAGCTCTATCCGAACGACCCGACGACCATGTTCACGCTCGATGATGTCGACTGGAACGAGATTCCGCCGGACAACAACACCGGCATCCAGTTCCCGGTGCAACTGCACGTCACGGGCGCGCTGGCGCTGGAAGGCGCGCACGTCAGCGAGCAGAACGCCGCCGACCTGTCGAGCTCGGCGCTGACGCTGAAGGGCACCGTCAGCAACGGCAGCGCCAGCGCGCAGAGCGCAACGGTCTCGGCGACCGTATCCGCTCCCAGCGGCGGGGCCGAACCGATCATGCTCAGCAAGGCGCTGAGCCTCGCGCCGCACGCGAGGACCACGGTCGCCTTCACCCCGGCCGAATACCCGCAGCTGGAGATCGCCGATCCGCAGGTGTGGTGGCCGTATCAGATGGGCGCCCAGCCGCTCTACGGCCTGTCGATGACGGTTTCCGAGGCAGGCAGCGAAAGCGATTCGCAGGCGGAGACGTTTGGGATTCGCACTGTAGGCTCCTATCTGACCGGCGTATCGCCGATCGCGCCCCACGGCGTGCGCCGCTTCACGATCAACGGTCGGCCGCTGCTGTTGCGCGGCGGCGGCTGGGCCGAGGATCTGTTCCTGCGCTACTCGGCGACCGACACGGCCGAGCAGATCGCGCTGATCAAGAACCTCGGCCTCAACGCGATCCGCACCGAGGGCAAGGAAATGCCCGAAGAATTCTACGAGCAGATGGACCGCGCGGGGATCCTGATCGACGCGGGCTTTCAGTGCTGCGACGCCTGGCAGCCCGAACACCGCAAGCTCAGCAAGGAGGATGACCGCGTCCTCTACGACTCGGCGCTGACGATCGGCCGGCGGCTGCGAAACCACCCGAGCGTGATCGATTACAGCTGGAGCGACAACGCACCGACGGCCAAGCAGGCAAAGCTGTCGCTGAAGGCGTTCGCCGAAGCCGATTTCGAAGATCCGCTGATCGCCTCGGCGGAGTACACGCGCACGCATGCGCTCGGACCCTCCGGCGAGAAGGAGGGTCCGTATGACTGGGTCCCGCCGAGTTACTGGTACGACAACACGCATTTCGATCGACACGACCCGACGCGCACGAACGTCGGCGGCGCCTGGGGCTTCGACAGCGAGGCCAGCGCCGGGGACACCGTGCCGACACTCGACTCGATCGAACGCTTCATGTCGCCGCTGGAACAGTCAAAGCTCTGGCAGGAACCGACGTTCAACCAGTACCACACCAACTACGAGGCAGAACTGCCGGGCCCCAAGAACTATGGCTACTCGTTCGGCACACTGTTCGAGCTCGACAAGGCGATAGCCGCGCGCTTCGGAGCGTGGTCGAGCCTCGATGAATACGTCGAGGACGCGCAGGTGCAGAACTACGAAACGCAGCGTGCCGAGTTCGAGGCCTACATCGACCACTCGACCGCGACGCCGACGCCGTCGACCGGGATCTTCTACTGGCAGCTGAACAAGGGGATGCCGACGTTGCTGTGGGACCTCTACAACCAGGAATTCGACCAGGCCGGCAGCTACTTCGGTGCGAAGAAGGCGAACGAGGCGCTGCACGTGTTCTACGCCTACGACAACCACAGCGTGAACCTCGACAACCTCACGAACGCCACCGAGACCGGGCTGTCGGTCGAGTCGAAGGTCTACGCGCTCGACGGTCAACTGCTGGACGACCAGAGCGTCGGCGGGATCACACTCGGCGCCCAGGGCGTCGCCAATACGGTACTCACCCCGAAGCTCCCGGCGAGCACCGTCCCGCCCGCGCCCGCGCAGACCTACTTCGTCGAGCTACTGCTCAGACAGGGCGGAGCGGTGGTCGACCGCAACGTCTATTGGCTCTCCAGCCAGCAGGATCAGATCGACTGGCAGGCCACGCTCGAAGGCCCCGAACCCGAACCGCACGCCACGATGTCCCAGTACGCGGACCTCAGCGGGCTGCATCAACTGCCGCAGGCCGCGCTCGTGGTGTCGGCCGCCACGCGGCCACAGGTCGACGCAGACGGCGATGACACGCAGACGTCGGTCACGATCACCAACACCTCCAGCACGCCGACGGTTGCGTTCTTCCTGCGCGCCGACATCCGCCGCGGCAACGCCGAAGGCGTCCCTGCGGCCGGGGACAACGAGGTGCTGCCGACGTTCTGGAGCGACAACGACATCACGCTCTGGCCCGGCGAATCGGAGACGCTGACCGCCACCTACAACTCGGCGGCGCTCGATGGTCAGGCACCGGTCGTCAGCGTCTCCGGCTGGAACGTGCCGAGCGTCGACGTCGCCGCGCCATAGGCCTCATCCTATGTGCGGTCGGGAGCCAGGTGCTGATCGCGACCCAGACCGCCGACGGCCCGCCGTACATCGCCCCAAAACGGGGGCCAGCAGGCTTACCCGAGTACCGGTGGCCGCATTCGATCACGGTGAAGACGGACTACTACTGCTCGCCGCTCGCGAGCGCGCCGAAGCTGCGCGAGGTCGTGCCCGACTTCGCCAAGCGCTAGGCCAGCCGCTTCCGAGAGGGATCACACTGGCGGATAGACGACGCCGAGTACGAGGAGCTCGCGGCCGCGATTGAGGCGGCGGGGCGGCCCCACCAGGCCAGCGTGTAGACCGGGGGCGGCTCACCGCTCTCGCTTTCCTTGTCGCGCTTCGATCTCGGTTGGCGAGGAAGGCCAGCGAACCGTTCGAGCAGGCCATCGGGGACTCGACCGGATGAACCGCGGAGGCTGGGCGAAGCGTCTACGGCGACGCTACCGCGCAGATGGGGCTTGCCATGGCGGTCGGTCTACGCCGCGACGCGGTCGAGGTCTTCGGCGCGGACCTCGAATTGCCGGCCTTCGTCCTCGTTGCCGACGCGGATGACGACGATCTGTCGGCCGTCAAGACCGAGCGGTCCGCGGTCCTCGACGACAATGCCAGTCCAGTCGATGCCTGGGACGTTCGCGGTTACGTGGTCGCCGACCTTGAGCGATTTAGTGGGGGCTCTTTGAGCGGACGCCATGGTCTTGAAGGTATCACCAGGGCCGGGGAAGTCCTAGCGTTTGGCATCGGTCTGCCGTGACTTTATCGAGCGATGCCGCCAGGACGTTGAGCGCGCTGCGCCAGCTCCGGCATGTGACGAGGCTGATCGCTAAAGGTTCCAAGGCCCCCCTTGCGAGCTTGGTGCCGATGTCGTCGTGCGTGATCGCGTTGCGCCACGTGATGAGCGCCCAGAGCTTCCTGCGGCGCTGATCGTTGCCGCTGCGCTCCCCGTCGACCTGGGTCCAGATGTCGAACCCGAAACGGTCGAAGTCCTCAGCGATCGAGTTCGGTTGCGCGTTCTGGCGTTCCAGCGCCCTGTTATGCGTCAGGCTCTCTCGCAGTAGCGCCCTGTAGGTGGCGTTGTGCGCCCCGGCCGCGATGGCGTCCGCGGTCTGGGTGTGCAGCGCGCGAGCGAACCCCTGGAAACGCGCCGCGAGTAGCGTCGTGTAGGCGTAGTTGAGCTGCTGCGTCAAGAACCGCCTACCCGGCTTCGCTCCCCCAACCGCCCGATGAGCGTTCTCGATCTCGTCGAACGCTGCCCACGCATCCGTCTGCCATTCCCTGAGCGCTCTCGAAGCCACGGCGCGACGCTACCGCAGTGCTCCGACGCAACCCTTTCGCGGCTCCAAAGCACCCGCCGGCGCACAGCGCTAACTGCTTCACAGACCTGATGCACTGTGCAATCGCTGTGCGATTGCTGTCTCGAAGTCATCGCCAGGTCCGGCCAACTGCGGTCGGCGACAGGCACGACGCCTGGTGGGTCCCGAAACTCGTTGGCCGGTCCGGGGCCGAAGGGGTCTTTACCCCGTGTGATGACCACTTCCAGCATCGCTGCCGCCAAGGGCGGCGGCTACGCCCGATACCTGGAGGGCAAGACGGTCCAGCCCGAGCGCGGGGACTACTACCTGACCCCCGGCGGAGAGCCCGCGCAGGCTCCAGGTCGCTGGCTCGCCTCGACCGAGACGCTCGCGCAGTTGGGGATCGAAGGCGGCGGCGTGGTCGATGGCCAGGACTTCGTCGCGTTGATGGATGGCCGGCACCCGCAGACAGGTCGATGGCTTCGCCCCGAGGGTGCCGGCGGCGGCAGAGGCGGCGGGATCGACCTGACATTCAGCGCCCCAAAGTCCGTCTCGACCGTGTGGGCGCTCGGCGATGACTCGCAGCGCCGCGACCTGGAGGCAGCGCACGTTGTCGCAGTGCAGGAGGCCGTGGACTACCTCACCGAGATGGTGCCCACGGTGCGTCGCCGTTACGGCGGCCAGGTCGTCGAGGAGCCCGCGCGGGAGCTGGTCGCCGCCGAGTATCTCCACACGACCGCACGCGGCGTCGTGGACGGTGACGCGCCGGACCCGCAGCTGCACAGCCATGTGGTCCTCACGAGCGCCGTCAGGGATGACGGGAGGATCGTGGCGGTCGCTTCCCGGCCGATCTTCCGCTCCAGGCAGGAGGTGGGCGCGTACTACCGCTCCGCGCTCGCTCACCAACTCTCACAGCGCGGCTACGCGATCGACGCCGTGGCTGGCTACACGAGAACCCGGCTCGCCGCGCCGAGAAGCCAAGTCGCGGAAGGACCCGCGCGAACCCCGACATCCAGTTCCTGAGCGTCAGCGAGCTGGAGGCGGTCATCAGAGCCATCCCCGACGAAGTCGTGATCCGCGAGCCAGCCCCGACGAGACGAGGCAGACCCGGCCCGGCACCACCGCCATCGCCCAACGTGCTCCGGCCGATCTCACGGGTCGTGATCCTCACCGCGGCGATGATCGGTCTGCGTCAGTCCGAGCTGCTCGGCCTACGCTGGCGCGACGTCGACTGGGCCGCGCAGCGCATCCGCGTACGCAACACCTTCGTCCGCGGCGAGCACTCGACCGACGGCAAGTCCGACCGCTCCACACGCCGCTCCGCGCCGATGGCCGACCGGCTCGCCGGCGAGCTGGATCGCTGGTCCAAGCGCAGCGAGTACCGCAGCGACGGGTCTGCGATCAGCCCGCCTCGGTGAGTTCGTAGCCGAGCGAGCGGTATGTCTTCAGTCGCTTGGCGAACATGCGGCGTAGGACGGGTAGCTCGGCGTCGACGTAGTCGTAGACGCGTGCTTCGCGCTTACCGTGGTGTGCGCGGTGAAGACGCCCGGCGTACTGGACGACGGTTCCCTTCCACGCGATCGGCATTGCGAGCAGGAGGGTGTCCAGGCGCGCGTCGTCGAAGCCCTCGCCGATGTAGCGCCCGGTCGCGAGTGCCACGCGCGGCTTGTCCGTGTCGGTGCTCGCGAGCTGCTGGGCCGCGGCGCGGCGGGCGGCGGGGCGCATGTCGCCGTGAAGCTCGATGAGGGTGGGGACATGATCGCGTAGGCGAGCAGCGAGCTGCTCGAGGTGCTCGCGTCGCTCGGTGAGGACGATCGGGCAGCGTCCCTCGGCGAGAAGATCGAGCGTGTCGCCGACGATCAGCTTGGTGCGCTGTTCATCTCTGGCGAGCGCACCGTAGATCTCTTGGATGCCGGCGTCAGTTGGAAGTGTCGCTGGGTCGAAGGGGGTATCGCACCGGACTACGCGCAGCTTCAGAGGTTCATCTGAGGCGGCCGTCTGGCGGTCGATCTCGTGGCGTATCGGGCCGCATTGCATGGCGATGATCGGGTGGTGCCCGTCACGCCGGTAGGGGGTGGCGGTCAGTCCTGTCACGTAGCGCGCCGGCGCCGAGCGCAGGACACGCTCGGTGGAGACAGCCGGGACGTGGTGGCACTCATCGACGACGAGGTGCCCGTAGCCCGCCAGGAGCTCATCGAGGTGATCGTGGCGAGCCAGGCTCTGGACCATCGCGACATCCACCTGGCCTGTGGGCTTTCTCCTGCCCGCGCCGATGACTCCGACCGCCGCCTTGTCGAGCTCGAGGAACTCGGCCAGCCGCTGGGTTCACTGTTCGAGCAGCGGCTTGCGGTGCACGAGCACGAGCGTCGAGCGGCCGCGAGCGGCGATTAGCTGAGCCGCGATAACGGTCTTGCCGATTCCCGGGGGCCCGCAGAGCACCCCGAAGTCATGGGCGAGCATGTCCCGCGCGCCGCCGGCTTGGGCTTCCGTGAGCTTACCCGTGAACCGGATGTCGATCTCCTCGCCATCGGTGCGCTCGTCGGTCAGATCGAGACGTACACCCGCGTCGTCCAGCAGCTTTTCGAGTGCCGCACGGCAGCCACGGGGGAGGACGAGGAACCGGTCCAACTCCTCGAAGCACGCGATTACGCGCGGCGTCAGCGCCGTTGACAGCCGCATCCGCTGACGTTCGAGAAACGACGGGTTAGAGAACGTCGCGAGTCGGCGCAGTGCGTCAAGCAGCACGGCGGGCAACCCCTCGCGGGACACGTACAGACGTTGAGCAAGCGTCGCGCTCACCGTCTCGGGCATGGCCGTCGCGGCCAGACGGATCGCGAGCGGTCGAGCCGGACGCCAGGGGGCGTTGTCCTCCGCGGAGGGCTCGCTCACGCCGAGGACCCGACCGTCGGCATCGGCCTGTGCGACAAGACCCTCCAGACGATCCGGCGCGACGCGTTCCAGCGAATCCAGGTAGGACCACTGGTCCTCACACGGCTCAAGCTGATCGTCGAGGAACAAGGTGTTGCCGTCCCGGCGCGCTGCTTGCTGCAGTGGCAGCGCGATCAGGTTCCCGAAGCCGCCCTTCGGGAGCGTGTCTTGGCTTGGGAATAGACGGTCGTAGGAGGCCATCCCGAGCGTTGTGCAGCGCCCCATCGCATCGGTCAACACCATCAGGCCGAAGCTCCGTGCGAGAGCCGCCGGCACCGGTGCGCTGAAGAAGAACCAGACATGTGCGCCCTCGCCGGAGCGAGAGCGCTCCACCGCGGGAGCAACTCCAAGCGCGAGGCAGGTCTCCCGCAGGGCGGACACGTCTGCGGGCCATGAGCTGCCGTCTAGATCTATCGCGAGCAGCCAGCATGTGTCGTCCGGCAGCAGTGGATAAACGCCCATCACATGTCGCCCTTGGAGATGGGAGAGCAGCTCGCGCTCGGCCGCTACCACGAACGCCTGGTTGGGACACGCGCCGCACTTCACGCGCGGCTTGGCGCACACCCCGTGCAGCCACTCGTTCGAGCAACGAGGTGCCCAGCCGCTGCGTCCCTTCTCCGGCTTCTCCCAGCGAGTCGGGAAGACATCCTCGCGTCCTCGGAAGAGGCTGGCGAAGAGGACCAGCTTGCGCTGCGAAGGCCAGGACGCCGCCACGCAACAACCTTTTGGTGTCCGGCGCTACTTGTAATGATGAGGCGTTATCCTTACAAAGTCCGCGATGCTCTGAAAGGAACGCCGTGCCTTCTGCGACGCAGATCAACGCGCCAGCGCCACTTGGTCATTACCAGGAGCGCTTCTGGCCGGCCGACCCAACTGCCCCTTCCTGGGGTCAGCGCGGCGGCACGTACCGGGTCTTCATCCCTGGTGCTATCGCCGAGCT
>JBOGXX010000217.1:0-4571 GCA_050696475.1 Solirubrobacteraceae bacterium
AGTCTCTCGCGGCCAGGCGGCTGCGGGCACGCCCGAGCAGGATCGCGGCGCTGACGGTGCGGGCGCGGCGCTGCAGCTCGGGGTAGCGCGCGGTCACGATCGCCATCGTCATCAGGCCCTCCTCGTAGGCCACGCCCGACGCGCCGGCGCGGGTCGTGAAGTTGTTCGAGTGGCGCCGGTAGCGGACGAGCACGTCGTCGATCGCGATGCAGCGCCCGTGGCGGAACACCTCGATGTCGAACAGCCAGTCGTTGGTGAACGTCAGGCGCTCGTCGAAGCCGCCGGCGGGACACGCGGCCGAGCGGATCATCGTTGCGGAGGGCAGCATCCTGTAGGTGGGGTCGAACCACAGCTCGATCCCACCGTCGCGCAGCGGCCGGCCGTTTGCGACGCTCGAGAAGCGGCCGATCACCCGGTCGCTGTCTGACTCGAACATCTCCGCATCGTGGGAGCAGCCGACGGCCGCGGGGTGCGCGTCGAGCGCGCTGACCTGCCGCTCGAGCTTGCCCGGCAACATCACGTCATCGCCGTCGAGCCACGCGATCAGCCCGCCGCGGCGCACGCCGAGCGCTCTGTTCAAGGCAAACGGCTTGCCCTGGTTGCGCTCGCCGTGGAGCACGCGGATCCGCGTCGGGTCGCGCTCGGCGAGCGTGCGCGCCTGCGCGAGTGTCCCGTCGCTCGACCCGTCGTCGGAGATGATCAGCTCGAAGTCCTCGAAGCTCTGCGCGAGCACGCTCTCCACCGCCTCCGCGAGAAAGCGCTCCTCGTTGTAGACGGCCATGATCACGCTCACGCGCGGTGCGCTGGTCATCGGCTGCTCACACCCACGTGTGTCTCAGGCAGGCCGGCCGCCACGGCAGCGCGTGGAGCGCTCGCAGGGCGATGGCGTTACGGGCGTAACGCGCGGCCTCCAGCGGCCCGCGCGGAGCGTAGGAGGAGCGTCCGGCGGGCGCCGCGGTCGTGTACGAGCACGACAGCGAGGTCGCCCGCAGGCGCTCGTGATGGCGCATGTACGCGCCGGCCCTGGCCTCGAACACGTGCGCCTTGTGCGCGGCGGGATAGGTGATGCGCGCGATGCAGCGCTGGCCGTAGATCGGCGCGGCAAAGCTCGAGCGCCTTCCCAGGAAGACCTGGTCGCTGAAGCCGTGCCCGAGCGCGAAGCCGCCAAGTTCGTCGATTGCCTCGCGTTCCACGCCGGGCAGGCGTCCGTCCGCGTCGGGCGCCTCCCAGCTGGGGTTGGAGACCATCACCCGCGCGTCGGCGCGCATCAGCTCGAGCGCTGGCGCGACCCAGTCGCACGGCTCGCGCATACGCGCCTCGGGGTCCCAGTAGAGGAACCACGGGCTTCCGGAAAGCGCCGCCGCCACGAGTGGCCCATCGCTGTAATGAAGCAGCGGCTCCAGCTCGCGCCGGCGCAGCCCGGTCCTCTGCAGCGCGCACTCGAGGTGCTCGGCCACGAAGTGGAGCTCGTCGATCGCGCCCTGCTCGAGCAGCAGCCGGCCGCGTCCGATCGCGTCCTCGCGATCGGCGACGTTGTTGACCAGAACGACGCAGCGGGCGAAGCGATACCGGTTGGCCTCTCGGATGAGGCCGACGGCGCCAGGCTCCAGCGCGCGTCGATAGGTCCGCTCGAAGGTGTTGATCACCAGGTCGACATCCTCGGGCGCGGTCGTGCTCACGGGTCCCATGATCTCAGCGCAGCGGACCGGCTGCCTCGCCCGAGCGCGAGTCAGCGTCACGATTGCTCCCCGTAGAAGCCCCCGTGGCGGGAGCGACCTCGTAGGCTTGCTCGACGATGGCAGCAAACGAGAGCGTCTTCGCGCAGGTGGGATCGGTGAGCGCGTGCCTCGTCGCGCGCAACGAGCAGGCGGTGATCGAGCGCTGCCTGCAGAGCTTCGCGGGGGTGGTGGACGAGATCGTGTTCGTGCACGACGGCGAGTGCGAGGACCGCACGTTGGAGATCGCCGCGCGCTACGGGTGCCGCATCTTCGTGCGACCGCTCGTCGGCCACGCGGAGGCCTCGACGGTGTTTGCGTTCGAGCAGGCGCAGGCGGAATGGATCCTCTCGATCGACGCTGATGAGTACCTGAGCGAGCCGTTGCGCGAGGCGCTGCGTGAGCTCGTGCGCGACGAGCGTGTCAACGGCTATGAGCTGCTGTGGCGGATGTGGGACGGACGGCGTTACTTCACCGAGAACGGTCCCTACAAGCGCGCGCTGTTCAGACGCTCGAGCGTGCACCTGCTGGGCATCATCCATGGGGTCGAGCAGGTCGATCCGCCGGTCGCCAGGCTCGAGCTGCAGCTCGAGCACCGTCCGCAGTACAACAACCTCGCGCCCTCGACGGTCCTCACCAAGTGGCGGCGCTGGGCGCGGATAAACGCTGGCGAGCTCCTGACACCGTTTGCCGAGCTGCCGAAGTTCAACTGGGAGCTGGCCTCCGACTGGCCCGTGCGCAGGCGTATCCTCAACCGCCTGGCGCCGTTGCTGTTCCTACCCTACGTCCCGGTTGTGTTCGCGGTCAACGTGGCACGCGAGCGCGGTGTGTACAGCTGGCGGGAGAACGTGCGCATGTCGCTCGGCCAGGCGATCTACGCGGGCATGGTCCAGTTCTACGTGGCGAAGTACACGTACTTCGGATGCCACGGCTCGCCTGCGAGCGAGCCGCCGCGGCCGGGCGCGCCTGCCATGGACGGCGATTCAGGCCCGCACGAGCTTTGAACTAAGGTGAGCGCGAGTTGAGGCAATCCGATCCCGCCAGTGCGCCCGCAGCCCCCTTGGAGGCTGCCCCGGCCCGTCCGACGATCTCCGCGTATGTCGTCGCCCGTAACGAGCAGCGGCTGATCGCTCGATGCCTGTCGAGCTTCGCGGACCTCGTTGACGAGATCATCTTCGTACACGACGGCGAGTGCGAGGACCGCACGCTGGAGATCGCCGAGCAATACGGCTGCAGGATCTACGTGCAGCCTTACCGGGGTCACGCCGACGCCGCGAAGGTGTTCGCGCTGAACCAGGCGCGCTGCGAGTGGATCCTGGGAGTGGACGCCGACGAGTTCCTCTCCGACGGGCTGCGCGAGCACCTGCACGAGCTCGTCAGCGACCCAGACGTCAACGGCTACGGTCTGCTGTGGCCGTTCTGGGACGGTCGGCGCTACGTGTCCAGCCCCCAGCACAGCTGGCACAAGCTTCAGCTCTACCGCCGCAGCGCCGTGCACGCCGTCGGCAACCTGCACCTGACCGTGAACGTTGATCCACCGGTCCTCGACGTCGACTACCACCTCGAGCACCGCCCCGAGTACAACAACTGGACGCTCCGAACCAACCTCACCAAGTGGCGCGCGTGGGCGCGCGTGGGCGCGCGCGAGTACCTCACCGACTACAGCGAGTTTCCGACCTTCAACTGGCAGGGACCGACCGCCTGGCCGCCGCGTCGACACCTGCTTAACAGGCTCTCGCCGGTGCTGTTCGTGCTGTACCCGTCGGCGGTGCTCGCGCTCGAGGTCTACCGCCACAGCGGTGACCTGAGCACGCGACGGAATGTCTCGATGGCGTTCAACGGTGCGATCTACGCGATGATGCTGCAGTTCTACGTGGCGAAATTCCTGTACTGGGACAGGTCGGCCGGTGCCAGAGGGTGAATGACGGCGATCGCCCGCGTGTAGCGCTGATCGTCAGCGGTGACCCGGGGTCGCCGCAGACCTGGTCTGGCATCCCGCGGGGCGTCTCGCTCGCACTGCGCGAGCTCGCCGTGGCAGTGCTGGCGCTCGACGTGACGCTGGCGCCCGGCGCGGAGCAGGCGCTGCTCGCGCTCGGCGCCGTGCTCACGCGCAACCGCTACGACGCCGAGAGCGCCGCGCTGACGATGCGGGTTCGCAGCAGCATCGCAAGGCGACGCCTGAGGGACGTCCATATCGACGGCGCCATCCAGATCGGCACGACCTTCTCGCTGCCCGCGGACGTCGGCTATGTGACGCTCGAGGACATGACGCTCGCTCAGGCACGCACCGTCCATCCGGTCTTCAGCCGCATGTCCGGCGCGGCGCTGGCACGCTGGGAGCAATACCGCGCTGAGTTGTACGGGCGTGCGCGCATGTGCGCCGTCGCCAGCCACTGGGCTGCGGACTCGCTGGGCTCCGACTACGGGGTCCCCTGCGAGCGTGTCGCGGTCGTCGGCTTCGGCGCCAACCATCCACCCGCAGCGCACGCGCCCGAGCGCGACTGGCAGACGCCGCGGTTCCTGTTCGTCGGCATCGATTGGGAGCGAAAGGGAGGGCCTCTGGTACTGCCGGCGTTCTCGCGCCTGCGCCAGACACATCCCGATGCGACGCTCGACGTCGTTGGTGGGCACCCACGGTTGGGTGAGCCGGGCGTGCGCGGACACGGCGAGCTCTCGCCGGCGCACGTCGAGGAGCGCGATCTGTTGGCGCGGCTGTACGCGCGCGCCACCTGCTTGGTGATGCCCTCGCTGGTCGAGCCGTTCGGCATCGTCCACATCGAGGCCGGGTTGGCCGGGATTCCCAGCATCGGCACCAGCGTGGGCGGCCCGCGCGATGTGATCGGGGACGACGGGGGC
>JBOGXX010000218.1:0-5035 GCA_050696475.1 Solirubrobacteraceae bacterium
TCCTGGGCCCGCTCGTAGTCGTCGTGGCGCCCGATGTCGAGCCAGTAGTCCTCGCTGACCCAGGAGCGCACGACCTCGCCGGCGGCGATCAGGCGTAGGATCAGATCGGGAAAATCCAGGCGCTCGCCGGGCTCGATGTAGGAGAGCGCGCGCGGAGCGAAGCAGTAGACGCCCATGCTGGCGAGATAGTCGATCGCCGGCTTCTCGTCGTAGCCGGTGAGGCGCGTCGGATCCCCGACGTCGGCAAAGCGCAGCACCCCCAGAGAGACCTGGATCTGGCGCGTCTTCGTCGCGATCGTCGCCGCGGCGTCGCTGGCGCGGTGGCGATCGAGCAGCGAGCCGTAGTCGATGTCCGTGAGCACGTCGCCGTTCATCACGAGCACGTCGTCCCCCACGAGGCCGTCGATCAGCGCCAGCGCCCCGACCGTGCCCAGCGGCTCGCGCTCGCGGTGGTAGTCGATCGGGATCCCGTAGCGCCCGCCGTCGCCGAAGAACGCCTCGATCAGCTCGGCCAGATAGCCGGTGGCGATCGTGATCCGCTGGAAGCCGTGCGCCTTGAGCTGGCGCACCACGATGTCCAGGACCGGACGGTCGCCGATCGGCATCAGCGGCTTGGGCAGCACCGTCGTATACGGACGAAGACGGGTGCCCTCGCCGCCGGCGAGGATCACCGCGCGGCTCACCGCCGGCCCGTCACTGGCGCCTCCGCTTCTCACCGCCACCAGGATACGGGCGCTCATGGACGAATACAGCCTCGTGCGCAAGACCGCTCGCATGATCCGCCGACGCCTCGCTGACGCGTTCGACGAGCTCTTCTACGAGCGGCGCTTCGGCGTCGAGACGAAAGGCATCCTCGTGCTCTCCACGCACGACTACGAGAACCGCCCCTACGAGGGCGTGCGCTGGCGGGTACTTCCGCGCATTCTTGGAGCGCTCGAGCTGACGGCGCAGGACGTCTTCCTGGACGCCGGCTGTGGAAAGGGGCGCGCCGTCTTTCAGGCCGCACGGCTCTATCCCTTCGCCCGAGTCATCGGCTTCGACTTCTCCGCTGAGCTGGTCGGCGTCGCCCGGCGCAACGTCGATCTCAACGCGGGTCGGCTCAAGTGCAAGAACGTCGAGCTGGTGGTGGCCGATGCCGCCGTGTGGCCGCTCCCCGATGACGTCACGGTGATCCTCGCGAACAATCCGTTTCAGGGCGAGCTGTTCGCGCACTTCCTCCACCAGGTCCTCGAGTCCTTCGATCGCCGGCCACGCCCGCTGCGACTCGTGTACGTGCACCCGTTCGACGTGCGGACGATCGAGCAGACGGGACGCTTTCGCCGGTGCTGGTCATGGGAGGCGTCGGCGCGCGGGCCGGGCGTGCAGATGTACCAGGCTCAGCCCGCCGGACCGGCATAGACGCCACGGGCGAGCGTCGACGCCGCGTGCATCACCGGTCGGCCGCCCCCCGGCTCACGCCGAGCTCCCCCAGGAACGCCTCCCAGCGTTCGGTGTAGGGCGCGATCAGCGCCAACAGACGTCTCAGCGCGACCCAGTCCTCGTCGGCCTCCCAGCCCCAGTGCAAGACGATCGGCGTCCACAGGCCGGCGCGCCGGTCGATCAGGCGCTGCGCCGCCGGCAGGACCTCTCGCGCCCGTCCGTACAGCGGGTGGTAGGCGGGCATGTAGACCGCATCGCCGCGCCACAGCGGCGTGCGCTGGAAGCCGAGCAGCCCGACGGACTCGGGGCCGCCGCAGACGATCTCGAAGCGGTGCGCGAGGAGGTCGTACTGCCTGGCGTCGAAGCGGTTGAACGGCGGCACGAAAACCTGCGGCGCGATGCCCAGCGGCGCGAGCTCGGCGAGCGCCTCGTCGAGCAGCGCGACCGTCGCGGCGGCGCCCAGGCCGCAGAGCTCGCTGTGGCGTCTGGGGGAGGCGAATCGCGTGCGATGGTCGCGGCCGTGAAGGCCGAAGCTCACGCCGTCGGCCGGCAGCGCTCCGAGCAGCGCCTGCTCCTGATCCTCGAGCTCTCGCCAGCCGCGCTGCTGCGGCTCGAGCGCGGCGTGGCTCACGCGCGGAAGCACGGCGATCAGATACGGCACTCCCGCCTCCGCCATGATCGCGTGAAAGCGGCGGTAGGCGTCGATGCCGTAGCGCTCGGGCTCGTCCCACGCGCGGTAGTGGGGGAACTCGTCGACGCGCACCAGAAAGCGGGGAGGTCGCGCGGCGTCGGCCCCGAGCGCCGCGCGGCGCGCGGCGTCCATCGGGTCAGCGACGCCGGTCTCGTGACCGAGCCGGCGTCGACGCAGCTGGATGCGCTCCAGCAGCCTCCGTGGCGCCGGCGGGAAGGGCCGCGAGCGCACCGCCAGGCGCACCACGCGCGAGCGCAGCGCCGCCTGCGCCTCGCCCGCCGTGGAGCCGAGCAGCAGCCGCGCGCTGCGAAGCTCGTCCACCCTCGGCTGCTCAGACATGACCGAGCGCCTGGGCGTAGAGCTCAGCCGTGCGGTGCGCTATCGCAGGCCAGGCGAAGCGCTCGCCGGCCAGCCTCGCCCCAGCCTCGCCCCGGCGAGAGCACTCCGCCCAGCCGGCGTCGATGCTATGCGCCAGCGCGTCGACGAGCGCGTCCACGTCGGGACGGGAGCAGAGCCAGCCGGTCTGACCGTCGATCACCGCCTCGGGCAGTCCGCCGCTCGGATAGACGATCACGGGCCGGCCGAAGCCGTATGCGAGCAGCAGCACGCCGCTCTGACTCGCCGCCTCATACGGCAGCACCACGGTGTCGGTGGCGGCGAACAGCGGTGCGACCTCGCGCATCTCGAGGAAACCCTCGCGCAGCGTCACCCGCTCCGCCAAGCCCGGCTCCTGCAGCTGCGCCGCGACAGCCGCCAGGCCTCCCGCGTCCTTGCCCCCGATCAGCAGATGCAGCGAGGGGAGCCGCCGCATCGCCTGAATCACCTCGCCAAGGCCCTTGTCGGCGCGCAGCTGGCCGAACACGAGCGTGACCGGCGTCTGCGCCCCGATCCCCAGCCCGGCGCGGGAGGCCTCCCGCTCAGCGTCACCGCCGGAGCGCGCGAGGCCGCCGTACTCGCCGTGCGGGATCACGACCGCACGCGAGCGCACCTCCCCCGGGATCCGGGCGAGGTCGGCCTGGGTGTGGACGATCGTGCGCGCAGTCAGGCGCGCACTGGTCAGCCGCGCGAGCCGGCGCACGCGGGGAAACGTGCGCGAGCGCTCGAAGGTCCCGTGCGAGGTCTGCACGACGGTGGCTCCCGCCAGGCGCAGGCAGAGCAGGGCCACGAGCCCGATCTGGGGGATCTCCCATCCCTGGGTGTGCACGATGTCCGTGCGCGCTCGCCGGGCCAGCAGCATCAGGCGCGGAAGGGCGAGCACGAACAGCAGGCCGTTGACCGCCCTGCCCAGACCGTGGCTGCGCACGAGCCTGCCGAGCGCCGTGGCGTCGCGAAGGTAGTGAAAGACGGGCCGCACCACCACGCCGTCGATCGGCGGGTAGAGGTGATCGTCGGCGGTTGCCAGCGTCACCGACCACCCCTCTTGCGCCAGCGCACGGACGAGCTCGACTGTGTAGTCGGCCACTCCCCCACGCCCCCCCTGCTCGATCATCAGCAAGCGCCTGCGCGCGGTCGCGCTCACGAGGACCCGTGCGACCGTGAGCCGCGCGCCGCGATCGCACCTTCCAGCAGGTTCTCGATCCGCTGCGCGAGCACCGGTGCCGCATATGTGCGCTCCGCGTGAGCCCGTGCCGCCGCGCCCTCGCGCTGAGCTCGCTGCGGGTCGCCGAGGTAGCGCTCCAGAAGCGCCCGCAACGAGGACGGGTCGTTCTCGGGATCGGCGATGCCGCCGATCTCCGCACTGATCATGTCCGCGACCCCCTCCGGCCCCGTCGCCAGGCAGGGGCGGGCGGCGAGCATCCCCAGGATCACCGCTCGCGGCGCCCCCTCGGTCGGGCTGGGGCAGAACACCGACACGTCGAAGGCGGAGAGCACGTCCGCGACCGAGTCCCCCGGCGTGGGGATGAAGTGCACGCGCTCGCCGAGCGGCGCCGCGAGGGCACGCAGCTGCTGCTCGCTCTCGCCGGCCCCCGCCAGGATCAGGTGCACACGGGGGTCCTCGAGCGCCCGCACGGCTTCGACCACGACGTCGTTGCGCTTCTTGGGATGAAACCGCGATATGCATCCCACGACGAAGGCCCGGTCGGGAATCCCCAGCTCCTGACGGATCCGGGCACGGCCCGCCTCGGCGTACCGGATGTCCTCGGTGCGCATCACGTTGGGCACCACCATGACCTTCCCGGGGTCAACGCCGACGTCGAGCAGCGAGCTCCGGGTGCCCTCGGAGATGGCCATGATCAGCGCCGCGTCGCGGGCAGCGGTCAGGTATGCCGTGCGTGGCAGGCCCCGGCGCAGCGGAAACGGAACCGGCCCCCACTCGGCCCACACCACCGCCCTGCGCACGGACGCCGGCAGCATCCGCACGAGCAGCTGCTCCTTCTTGTAGTGCACCAACAGGACGTCATAGGGCTCGTGTGAGCGCAGCGCCTTGCGCAGGCGAGCGAGCAGCAGCGGCCAGCGCGCCGCCAGGCCGAACCAGCTGCGGGCGGACAGCTTGGGGCCGAGGGCGATCGGCTCGACCTCGACCCCGGTGTCGCGCGCGATCCCGCTCATGTCGCTCAGCAGAACCGTCTCGTGACCCCGTTCGCGCAGCGCGCTGAGCATCTCGAGCGCGGCGAACTCGGCTCCGCCGCTGGAGTCGGTGGTCATGACACTGACGATCTTCACGGCAGCGATTATCTCCGCCCACGAGGACGATCACCCTCAAATCGACGGGCGCCGCCCCGTCCTGGCCGTCCGACGCCGGACGGGCGCTCGAATAAGCTGGCCGCGATGCGTGCGCTGCTCGTCGACCAGTCCCGCGATCGCGCGATGCTGGTGGCCGCGCGCAGCCTCGCGGCCGCCGGCTTCGAGGTGGGCACCGGCGCCTTCCAGCCGAGCTTCGCCAGCCTCTCGCGCCACGTGCGCCGACACCACACCGTGCACGAG
>JBOGXX010000219.1:0-10687 GCA_050696475.1 Solirubrobacteraceae bacterium
CAACCGGATCGATCAGCAGCAGGCAGGCATCGCCGGGCCGCCCGACCGGCGGTGGACGCGGCGGCCGCTCCTTCTGCTGCTGTGGTATTTCCTGCCGCACCCGCTCTGGGACCGTAAGGCGGACCGGAACGACGATCGCGAGGCCAGGCTCTGGGCTCACGTCCTCGGCCTCAGGCTCCGCGGCAAGCTCACCGGGGAACTGTGGTACCGGCTGATGCAGCCCACGGCCGGCCTGCTGTGGTCCGAGGCCGTCGGCCACCTGAGCTACCGGGCCACCTGGATGTATGTGACCGACGGCGGCCACTACGACAACCTTGGCTTGGTCGAGGCGCTGCGCCGCGGCGCACGGCACATCGTGGTGCTGGACGCCTCTGGCGACAAGGCCGACACTTGGTTCACGCTCGGCGGATCAATCGCCCTGGCCAGGAGCGACGCCGGAGTGGACATCGTGCTCGATCCCACGACGATGGTTGAGGGCGGCAGCGGGCTGGCTCCAGGCCAGGTGGTGCACCCGTGGGCGTTCGGCACATTCACCAGGCCGGTCGGCACGCACGGGCTGCCCGAGCAGGGCGACATCTGGGTGTGCAAGCTCGGCTGGTGGAGCGGAGCGCCCTGGGATGTCCTCGCTTACGCCAAGGATCACCCGACCTACCCCTGCGACAGCACGCTGGACCAGCTGTATGAGGCCGCCGAGTTCGAGGCCTACCACGAACTTGGCGGAGCCACGGTGCTGGCTGCTGCGAGGGAGTGCGAGCCGCCGTTGAGGTGCACTGTGAGCGCTGGTTACCGCAGTCCGCCGGTGCTGCACCAACTCGGCAACGCCTCAGGAAGGTGATGGGTGGCGATCGATGCTAGGTCGCCCGCCGTCGGACCAGCCAGATCGCCGAGGCGCCGAGGAGCACGGAGAGCACCAGCAGCCATGCACCCTCGATCCACTGGAACGGCCAGAACCAGCTGCCGGGCTGGTAGCTCGCCACCAGGCTGAAGCCGTGCGCCAGGAGGTAGTGAACGGGGTCGAAGTTCTGCGGGGTGGACGGGCCGGGCTGGAAGACACCCGCGGTCACGACACGCACATCGACCGGACGGAGGGCGGTGCTCAGGGCGGACAGGCCTGCGGGCCTGCCGTGCAGTGTCCACCATTGGCTGATGACCTGAGCGGGCGGCCCGATGTTCGGGTTCGTGGTTGTGAGCGCCGCGCGATAGTGCGGGCGAAGGAGCAGGGCCGTCGCGAGCGCCAGGCCCGACCACGCGGCCAGCGTGGCAAACATCGCGGGCAGGACCCGGCGGATCAGCACGCCCGCGAGCGCGCCGATTGCGAATGCGGCGAGCGTCCAGGCGGCGAACGCGATGCCCCGCAGGTCGAAGAACAGCGAGTAAAGCGAGCTGTAGCCGTAACCCTTCATGCCGAGGAGCGGTCCGTACGCCCACGAGAACACCATGCTGAACGCCCCAGCCGCAACCGCCACTACCACGGCGAGTGACACGAGTTTCGCCGTAGCCCACCGTGTGCGCCCGAAGCCCTGGGTGAACACGTAGCGGAATGTCCCGCTCTCGAAGACGCCCGCGAGCAGCGGTGCTCCCGCGAACGCGCCGATCAGTGCCGGGACCGCCTGGAGCAGAGCCGCAACAATTCCCGCCGTGGCGGAGTAGTCGTCGGAGAAGTTGCTCACTGCCTGCTGACAGGCTCCTGAACCGGCCGGCCGGCAGGCGGTGACCGCGGCGTACGCGTGATGGAGCTGGACGCCCTCGACGACCACAAGCAGTGCCGCCGCGGCGAACAGCGCGAGCACACCCGCGATCGCGAGCCGGTGCTGGCGCCAGATCACCCACGCCATCCGCCGCCACGGGACCCGATGTGAATGGACCTCCTCCCGGCGAGGCATCGAAGACGTTGCAACCGTCGTCACTTCGTTCACTCCTTCGCGTCGGGGGTTTGTGTGCGCGCTGGGCCGGGCAGCGCCGCGGCGTCGGGCTCGCGCAGGTAGGCAAGGGTCAGCTCCTCGAGGGTGAGCGAATGTGCCTCCCATCCGGGCGGCATCGGCTCGGAGGTGGCGTAACCGCGGACGAGCACCTCGGCGAGCGGGGCGGCGCAGCTGGCGTGCACGACGTTCCAGTGCTGCACATACCGTCCGGCCTGTGCCGCCGGGCCGGTGAGCACGCGATGGGTGGCGAGAAGATCGTTCACCTCCCCGGCGACCTGAACGCGCCCGCGTGAGACGAGCACGAGGTAGTCGGCGACCCGCTCGAGTTCCGCGAGGACGTGGGATGACAGCACCACCGAGACGCCGTCGTCTGCGACTGCCGTCATCACCGTTGCCATGAAGTCATGCCGGGCGAGTGGATCGAGCATCGCCATCGGCTCGTCGAGCACAAGCAGCTGCGGCCGCCGCGCCAGCGCCAGTGTCAGCGCGAGCTGCGCCTGCTGGCCACCGGACAGCCTGCCCACCTTGCGCTTCAGCGAGATGCCCAGCTCGGCAAGCCGGGCCTCGGCCGCTGCGCGGTCGAAGCGTCGGTTCAGATTGCAGGTCAGGTGCAGCATCTCGGCGGCGGACAGGCTGTCGTAGAGCGGCATGTCCTGGGCGACGAACGCGATCCCGTCCAGTGCTGCGGGCGACCCTGGCGGCCGACCGCCGAGCACGGTGACGCGGCCCGCGGACGGCGCGGCCAGGCCGACCGCCAGGTGCAGCAGGGTGCTCTTGCCGGCGCCATTCGGGCCTACCAGCGCGGCCACGTGCCCGGCGGGAATCGCCAGCGTGCAGTCGTGCAGCGCCCAGGTGCCGCCGTAGCGCTTGCCCACACCGCTTGTCTCGAGGACGTTCATGCGACGTCCTCCGTTTCGCCGCGCGCCACGCCGCGTCGCTCGCGGAAGCCAACCGGGCGCTCACGAAAATCCCGCAGCACACTGCCGAACAGCGCGGCGATGCCGTCCTCGTCCAGTCCCGCTGCGTCAGCGGTGGATACCCAGCCAAGCAGCGAGCGGCGCAGCACGGTCAGCTCCGGCAGCGCGACCTGGCCAAGCGTCGCCTGGATGAAGGTCCCCTGGCCGGGTCGCCCGGCCGTCAGGCCCTTGTTCTCCAGCTCGCGGTAGGCCTTCAGCACCGTGTTCGGGTTGATCGCCAGTGAGGCCACCACGTCCCTCACCCTGGGCACCTGGTCACCGCGCTTGAGGTACCCGAGCCTCAGGGCGTGCTCGACCTGATGCACCAGCTGCAGGTAGGTCGGGACACCGGAGGACGGGTCGAGCCGGAACTCGATTTGGGACCTGGTTTCACCGGCGGCGGAGTGATGACCACCACTGGCGCTCGGCGGAGCGGGACCGGCCGAGCCGCGCGCTCCGCTGATTTCTTTATCTACTGTCATACAACAAGATTACAGCAGACTGGCGTCGGCGTGTCGGCGCCAGCGGAAAACCGCCTGCGCCAGCGGAAAACGGCGCGTCAACCGCCCCTGCCCTTTGGCCAGCCGCTGCTGATGGCGCCGCCTTCGGCTGGCCCACCCTTGGCGCCCGGCAGCCTTGGCACGAGCGACTGACACGCTTTCTGGGCGACTTTGAACTGCGGTGAGTTGGAGTCGATCCCGCCCGCTCGGCCCACACCCCTGAGTTGCACGGCGTTGCCGGAGAACTTCGGATCGGGGAAGTCGGGGACGCCATGGGAGCGCATGCACTGCGAGAACTTCAGCGCGCGTTCCTGCACCTTGGCCTGCTCTGCCGGGCTCGGGGTGCCGCCGTTGGGCAGGAGCTTTCCGCAGGCCTTGCGCGCCGCCTGGAACTGCGCCGAGCGCGGATTGAGTCCGGTTCGGTGGCCGTTGTGGCCGCCAACGGCGATGAGCAGGTGCCCTTCGGTCGGGTCGGGAAATTCCGGCACGCCGTGGGAGCGCATGCACTGCGAGAAGGCCACCAACTGCTGCTGGGTGGGCGCAGCGCCTTCCGAGGACGAGGAGGAGGCGGCGCTCGCGTCCGCGCTGCTGGATGTGCTGGAGGAGAGGTGGGCGACGCCGGGGCTCGAGGAGGAGCCGCCGCAGCCGGCGAGGAGCAGGGCGGCGGCGGCAAGCACGGCCAGGCTGAGGTTCGTTCTCGTCATGTCTTCATCCCCGTCAGTGGTTGTGCAGCGGGAACGCGCACGCGGCCGCCGCCCGCGTGAACGTCGGCGACTGCATGTTGATGCTGCCGGGGAACACGAGGATCACTCCTTCGATGTCGCTGATCACGCCGGCGCCGCTGCCCAGGGCGGCCTGCGGGTTGGCGGGGGCTGAGGTTTTGGGGTCGGGGAATTCGGTCACGCCGTGGCGGCGCATGCACTGCGCGACCGCCAGGAAATGCGCCAGCGTCTTTGCCGCGGGGGGCGGGCCGGAGCCGGGACCGCCGATGTCCGGCATGAACTTCTTGCACTTGGCCCGCGCCGCGTGGAACGCCGGCGATGCGGGATCGACTCCGGCTCCCCGTTTGAATCGGAATCCTCCGCCGCTTGGATCGGGGAAGTTGGGCAGGCCGTTGGCGCGCATGCATTTGGCGAACGCGAGCGCCGCGGCTTCGGGCGAGCTCGCGCCGGGGCTCGCCGCACCGCTGCCGGCCGCGGTGCTCGACCCTGTTTTCGCGCCGAGCTGTGCGACGCCTCCGCTCGCGGAGGAGCCACCGCCGCACGCGGCGAGTAGCAGCGCGGCGCTCGCGAGCACGGATACGCCCAGGTGGGTTCTGGTCATCTCTCAGCCTCGCTCAGCGGCTCGCGACATACCGCCATCATGTGGGAAGCACCCTGAGAATTGGCTGAGAGAGGGCGAGGAACTTCATTAAGCGACGCCGGACGCCGCTGGAGCCTCGCGATCGGATGCCGCGAGCTCGGCGTCGGTCATCTGCAGCGGCGGCAGCTCGAGCGTCAGGCGGGCGCCGCCCCCGGGGTCGTTGGCGGCGTGCACGGCGCCACCGTGAGCCTCGGCCATCTGTCTGACGATCGCCAGCCCCAGGCCCGACCCGGGCCGCCCGCGGGCACCGGGCGCACGGTAGAAGCGGTCGAACACGCGGGGCAGATCCGCCGCGGCGATCCCCGGCCCGTGGTCGCGCACCTCGAGGACACCGGCCCGCACGCGCACCTCGACGGGGCCTCCCTGCGGCGCGGATGAGGTCCATTTGCACGCGTTGTCGAGCAGATTCGCGATTGCCCGCTCGAGCCGCGCCGGCGCGGCGCGGACCAGGCACGCCTCGGTGTCAAGCGCAAACACGCACTGCGGAGAATGCAGTCGCGCGCGCTGCACGGCCCCGGCGGCCGCCAGGTCCAGGCGCACGTCCTCGACCTCGACCTCCTCGACCTCCGTCTTGGACAGGTCGACCAGATCGCCGACGAGCACGGCCAGCTCCCGAAGCTGCGCCTGCGCGGCGGCCAGGACCCGCGCCCGCTCGCGCGCGGGCAGCTCCGCGCCCATCGCGAGCGCATCGAGGTTGGCCTGCACGCTCGTCAACGGCGTGCGCAGCTCGTGCGAGGCATCGGAGACGAGCTGGCGCTGCGCCAGGCGGGAGTGCTCGAGCGCCGCGAGCATCGTGTTGAAGCTCTCCGCCAATCGCCCGAGCTCGTCCTCCCCGCCGGCCTGAATGCGGTGGCCGAGATCCTGCGTGCGCGCGACGCGCTCCGCGGCGCCGGTGAGACGGCGCACGGGGACGAGCGCTGCACGTGAGACGAACAGCCCCAGCGCGGCCGCGAGCGCGATCCCGCCCAGGCACACGAGCGCGAGCACCAGCTTCAGGTGCGTGAGCGTGCTGTCGACGTCGGTCAGCGGCAAGGCGACCTGCCACACCCCTGCTTCGGGCGCACGCTCGGTCAGGATCCGCACGGGCGTGCCGGCGACGTTCGCGTCGCTGAAGAACGGCCCGCGCCGTCCCGCGGCCACCGCACGGGTGGCGGCCGTGACCGGCAGCGGCGAGCCCTTGCCTTCGGAGCGCAGAAGCTGCCCGTCCGACGGCACGAGCTGGGCATACCCGGTCGGACCGCCCAGCGTCCGATTCGGCAGCACGAGCTTGACGAGCTTGTTGAAAGGACCCTCGATCTGTGCGCCCGGCACAGGCCGGTTCGTCTTCACGGTGGAGCTGCTCGGCGCGAACGCGGCGTTGCCTTCGATCGAGACTGTTTCCCCGTGGAGGCTCCCGCCACCGCCTTCGCGAGCGACACCTTCTCCGCCGTCGGCTGAGGACTGCCCGCTCGGGCGAAGCTTTCCCACCGCCAGCCCGCGATAGGCGATCCGCGGCAGCCCCTGTGGCGGCAGCCTGCCTTCCCGCCGCAGCTTCGCGACAGCGGCGGCGGAGAGGCTGATCGACTGGATCTGAACAGCCTGCGGGCCCGGGGTCAGCTTCTGGCGAAGGCTCGTGTCGATCTGCCCGCGCAGCTCGTTGCCGGTCACGACGTACACCACGACCGACGCGATCACGATCGCCGCAGCCACAGCCCCGGCCGCGAGCAGCACCATGCGCCGGCGAAAGCTCATCTCAGGAGGACCTCAACACGTAGCCGACGCCGCGGACCGTGTGCACCAGGCGCGGCTCCCCGCCGACCTCGGTCTTGCGGCGCAGGTAGCCGACGTACACCTCCAACGAGTTCGACGCCGGCCCGAAGTCATAGCCCCACACGCACTCGAAGATCTTGGTGCGCGAGAGCACCTGGCGAGGATGGCGCATCAGCAACTCCAGCAGCAGGAACTCGGTGCGTGTCAGCTCCAGCGTACGCCCCGCGCGATGCGCCTGGTGCGCGAGCGGGTCGAGCTCCAGGTCCTCGAAGCGCAGGGCCTCCTCATGGCCCTCCCAGCCGGTGCGGCGCAGCAGCGCGCGCAGCCTCGCGATCAGCTCCTGGCCGGCGAACGGCTTCGCCAGATAGTCATCGGCTCCCGCCTCCAGACCCGCCACCCGCTCTGAGACCTCGGCGCGCGCGGTCAGCATCAGCACCGGAGTGCGATCGCCGATCGCACGTATCCGCCGACAGACCTCGAGGCCGTCCAGCCCGGGCATCAGCACATCCAGGATCACCGCATCGGGCCGGTCCACCGAGAGCGTGCGAATCGCCTCGCCGCCGTCCGCCGCGGTCGCCACCGCGAAGCCGTTGAGGTCCAGCACCAGCTCGAGCGCCTCGCGAACGGAGCGGTCGTCGTCAACCACCAACAGACGCATGGTTCGATGCTGACAGACCAACCTGAAAGAATGCTGAGGACAGCTCCGCGCCGGGCTTCACCATGCAACCACCGGTATCGCCGGCGGACCGGCGTCATGGTGCTACCGGCGTCACGGCGCTGCTTGTTGTACCGAGCCGGAGCCGGAGCCGGAGCCCGAGCCGTGCACACCGCCCGGGATCAGCGATTCGCAGTCGCGCACCGCCGTCTTGAACGCCGGCGAGCTCTCGTTGAGGTTCTGGTGTTCGATGTGCACGCCCCCGCCGGAGAACGTCGGGTCGGGGAAGTTCGGTATGCCGTGCGCGCGGATGCACGCCGCCGCCTTCAGGTACTGCTCCTGCTGCGCCGGCGTCAGCGCTGCCTGCCGGCCGGGGCCGCCGCCGGGCAGGAGCTTGCGGCAGGCTTGCTGGGCGGGCTTGAACTTGGGGTTGTGTCCAACGCCGGCGGGGACGGCCATCTTCACGCTGACCGAGTTGCCGTGTTCGCTCACCTGCGGCTCGGGGAAGTTGGGGATCCCGTGCTGGTGCATGCAGGCGGTATAGGCGACCGCCTGGCTCGCGGGCGACGCTTCGTGGCCTTCGCTCGCGCCGGCGGAGCCCGTGGAGGAGTGTGACCCCGACTTGTGCGACCCCAGGCTCGCCACGCCCCCGTTCGTGGACCCGCCGCCGCCGCAGCCGGCGACCAGCGCCCCAGCGGCGAGCAGCGCCGCGGTGGCGCTAGGCGCTCGTCGTGTGCGCATCGTGACCGTGCGTCGATCGTCGATCGGTGTGCCCTCGCCTCGCATATCGTCTCCTTCGCAGCTTGCCGGTTGCGCTGGATTGCTTGTACGGCATGGACGGTTTCGGGAACGTATCGCGCGCCAGCGGCGTCGCCACCCGTTGGTCTACGTCGCCACCCGATGGTCTGCGTCGCCACCCGATGGTCTGCGTCGCCGGCGCACGGCTGCAGGATGCGGTGGCGAAACCGCCGCGAAACCGCTGGCGGCTAGCCTCGTGACATGCGAGTGCTGGTGATTGAGGACGACGAGGAGATGGCCGAGGCGGTCGCGTTCGGGCTGCGCCAGACGGGCATGGCCGTGGATGTCGCATTCGACGGCCTCGCCGGGCTCGCTCGCGCGCATGTGAACGACTACGAGGTGATCGTGCTCGATCGTGACCTGCCGGGGATGCACGGCGACGAGCTGTGCGCAAAGCTCGCGGAGGGCGAACGCCGCAGCCGCGTGCTGATGCTGACCGCCGCGGGGATGGTGGAGGACGTGGTCGACGGCCTCGCCCTGGGCGCCGACGACTACCTGTCGAAGCCGTTTGACTTTCCGGTGCTGGTGGCGCGAATCGGCGCCTTGGCGCGGCGCGCCCAGCCCGCCGTCCCGCCGCTGCTGTGCCACGCCGATCTCGTGCTCGACTCCGCGCAGCATCGTGTGTCTCGCGCAGGCAGGGAGATCGAGCTGGCGCCGAAGGAGTTCGGGGTGCTGGAGCTGCTGCTCGCCTCGCAGGGACGCTGCGTGTCGGCTGAGGAGCTGCTGGCGCGGGTGTGGGACGAGGCGGCCGACCCGTTCACGAACGCGGTCAAGATCACGGTCAGCCGCCTGCGCGCGAAGCTCGGGGAGCCGCCGCTGATCGAGACCGTCGCCAAGGCCGGCTACCGGATCTGAGCTGCCGCCGTGGGCCTCAGCCGCCGAGTGACAGGAATCGCGCGGCGCCTGCCCCTGCCGCGGCGCACGATCCGCCTGCGTCTGGCGCTGCTCTACGGTGGCCTGTTCTTCATCTCGGGCGCGACGCTGCTGGCGATCACCTTCGTCGCCGTCGCGCGTACCCACGGCGCCTATTCGCAGACGGTCTCGGCTGCGCCGTTGTTCAACTCCGAATCGCACGCGGCACCGCCGGTCACCTCCACGCGCACGCTGCCCGAAGGAGCGCGCGTTGAACGAAGGCTGCGCACGCCGGGAGGTGTGGTCGCGGTGAAGGTGTACAACGCCGCCCAGCACGGCGCGGACGTGCGCGTGCTCGCGGTCGTGTCGGTGATCGCGCTGGCGGCGATGGCGGCGATCTCCATGGGTCTCGGGTGGCTGGTGGCCGGACGCGTGCTGCGCCCGCTGACCACGATCACGAGCGTCGCGCGAGAGATCTCAGCCACGGATCTGCACCGGCGGCTCGCGCTCGCCGGCCCCGACGACGAGTTCAAGGAGCTGGGCGATACCTTCGACGGGCTGCTGGGACGGCTCGAGGCGTCCTTCCAGGCCCAGCGCCAGTTCGTTGCCAACGCCTCGCACGAGCTGCGCACCCCGCTGGCCAGACTGAAGACGCTGGCGCAGGTGGCGCTGGCCGACCCCAACGCGAGCGTGGACTCGCTGCGCGCAGCCCACGAGCGCATGCTGGCCTCCGAGCAACAGCTGGAGGATCTGATCGAGGCCCTGCTCAGCCTGGCGAGCGGAGGGCGACTCGTGGGTCGCCAGGAGCCGGTCGACCTGGCGGCACTGACCCGCGACGTGCTCGCCGAGCGCAGCGGTCAGATCGAGCGCCGCGGGCTGCAACTGCACACCAGCCTGGGCCCTGCCGTTGCGCGAGGAGCCCCGCAGCTCGTCCTGCGCCTGGTCTCGAACCTGATCGACAACGCGATCTCTCACAACAACGCCGGCGGGCGCCTCGACGTCACGACCGCGACGATCGATGGAGCGGCAGCGCTGTCGGTGGCAAACGACGGTCCGATCATCCTCGCCGAGGAGCTGGAGCGCCTGCAGGCCCCATTCCAGCGTCTGGGCGCAACCCGCATCGGCCAAGGTGCCGGTCACGGTCTCGGCCTCTCGATCGTCCAGGCGATCGCCACCGCCCAGGAAGCCCGGCTCGAGATTCGCCCCCGGCCCGAGGGAGGTCTGGCGGTCGAGGTGCTGTTTGCCTCCAGCACGCCCGGCGGGACGGTCCCCTGAGAGCGTTCTCGTGCGGCCACGGCTGGCTCCTGGCGATCACCGCGGCGTGCGATCCTTCTGTCCGTGGGCGTTGTCGCGAAACCAGGTGCGGCGGATGCGTTGCGCAGCGGACAACGCAGGTTCCTCGCGCCCCAGCGGATCGACATGGGCACGCTTGCGGATGAGCTCGGCGTCAATCGCGTAACGCTCTACCGCTGGTTCGGCTCGCGCGACGACTTCATCGTCGAGGTCGTGTGGTCGCTCGCATTGCAAACCTTCGATCACGTCGAGGCGAAAGTCGACGCACAGGGCGCCGAGCGCGTTGTTGCGATCATCACCGGGTTCCTCGACACGGTCATCGACAACCCCGGCATGCGCCGCTGGCTGGGCGAAGACGGCGAGCACGCCATGCGCCTGCTCACCGGTCCAAGGACGAGCTTCCAGCGGCGGTTGATCGCGGCCGTCCAGAGCCTGCTGGAGGAAGAGGCCAAGGCCTCCCATCTCCAGCTCCCAGTCGACCTGCACGAGCTCGCCTACGTGATCGTGCGCCTCATCGAGTCCTATACCTATCTCGACCTCATCACAGGCGAACGACCGGATGCCCGCCGCGCCGAGTCGATCCTGCGGATGCTCTTGAGG
>JBOGXX010000220.1:0-18521 GCA_050696475.1 Solirubrobacteraceae bacterium
GGCCCGCGGAGTAGAAGGCGAGCAGCAGCGCTCCGTGCGCGGCGGAGCTCGAGATCGCGGCCTGGGTGAGGATCGCGCCGAGGGTGATGCTCGTGCACGGCGTCCATGCGATCGCGAAAGCGGCGCCGGCCACGAGCGGCCCTCCGCGCCCGGCTAGGCGCAGCAGCGACTCGGAGTGCCACTGGCGGTTGAACATGCTGACGAACGGCGTCGCAAGGAAGGCGAGCCCCATCAGGATGATCAGCACGCCGCCGACCTGCTCGAGCGCGTGTTTGTGGGTGTTGAGCGTCGAGCCGATGACCGTGGCGCTCATGCCCAGCAGGATGAAGATCGTCGAGAAGCTCGCGATGAACAGCAGGCTCGGCACGAGGACACGGCGCGCCCCGACCCCGTCCTTCAGGTCCGCCGGCGTGACCCCGATGACCGTGGACAGATACCCGGGCACCAGCGGCAGCACGCACGGCGAGAGGAAGGAGACGAGCCCGGCCGCGAGCGCGATCGGGATCCCGACGCCGGTGGCGGTGTCGGATGAGGCGAGGATCGACGGCAGCAGGTGGATCATGGCCGGTGCTCGTAGACAGGATTACGCATCGCGCTGCGGAGCTCCGCGACCTCGCGCTCGAGACGCTCGACCCGTTCACCCAGCAGCTCGAGCTCCTGCGCGTCGCGGGCCCGGGCTGCTTGCGCGGGCACCGCGGCTGCGAGCGTCGGCGCTGTCGCCGGGTCAGGCACGACGCGGCCCGTGGGCGTGTTCGCGGGCTCGTCTTGATCTTGCAGGAGCTGCGCGTAGCGCTCCTCCTTGTGTCCGGCTCGCCGCTCGAGCCGGGCTGCGAGCCGGCGTGCGATCAGGGCCTCGAGCGTGACGTGGACGGCCGCGAGGTCGCCGAAGGCGTGCATGCGCTCGCTGCGCTGCTTGAGCTCGCCGGGGGTCTGCGCCCCACGCAGCATCAGCACGCACATGAGCGCCTGCTCGCCGTCATCCATCGGCAGCGCCTCCGCCAGCAGGTGGCGGTACTTGGGCGCGCGGCTGCCGGCGCCGCTTGCCAGGCGCGTGAAGCCGCGGCGCTCGAGTCGATGCAGCGCGTCGCGGATGGCCGCGTCGTCGTAGTCCACCACGGGGTCGCGGTTGGTGGACTGGTTGCAGGCGAGGCGCACGGCGTTCAGCGAGAGCGGATACGCGTCCGGTGTGGTGCGCTGCTTCTCCAGCAGGCAGCCGAGCACCCGGATCTCCGCGGCGGACAGATTCACGGCCGTTAACCCTACGACGGCGCCGGTAGAGTCAGCTCCGTGAGCGCCCAGCCCTTCAGCCCCGGGCACGGCGGCAGGGACGCGCGTCCGCCCCGCCGCTCGCGCCAGGGCGAGCCGCGCCCGGAGGAGATCGCCGACAGACACGTCTCGCTGCGTCGCGTCGGGCGCCTGTTCATCCCGTATCGCCTGCGGCTGAGCGCCCTGCTGGCGCTGATCGTGCTCGGCTCGGTCCTCAGCGTCGCCTCGCCGTTCCTGCTGCGCGCGGCGATCGACAAGGGCATCGTCGGGCACGACCTGGCGCTGCTCTCCTGGCTGGTCGGCGGCATGGTCGCGCTGGCGGTGATCAACAGCGTGATCAGCGTCGCGCAGACCTGGATCTCCAACCAGGTCGGACAGCGCGTGATGCACGACCTGCGCGCCGCGGTGTTCGCGCACCTGCAGCGCATGTCGCTGGCTTTCTTCACGCGCACCCGCTCGGGCGAGGTGCAGGCGCGGATCGCCTATGACATCGGCGGCATCGACAGCGTCGTTACGAGCACCGCCACCTCCACCGTCTCCACCGTCGCGACTGTCGCGGCGACCGTCACGGCGATGTTCGCGCTGAGCTGGCGCCTGACCCTGTTCTCGCTGATCCTGCTGCCGTTCTTCGTGTGGCTGACGCGTCGGGTCGGTAATGAGCGCCGGCGCATCCAGTCGGTGACGCAGGGGCGCCTGGCGGACATGTCGACGCTCGTCGAGGAGTCGCTCTCGGTTTCCGGGATCCTGCTGGGCAAGACGATGGGCCGCTCGCAGGAGCTCGTCGATCGCTTCTCGGCCGAGTCCAGCGAGGTGGCCGATCTGGAGGTGCGCTCGCGGATGGCCGGACGGTGGCGCATGTCGACCGTCCAGATGGCCTTTGCGATCATGCCCGCCGCCGTCTACTGGTACGCGGGCTACGAAATCGGACACAGCCACGACGCGATCTCAATCGGCACGATCGTCGCCTTCACGACGCTGCAGACAAGGCTCCTGTTCCCGATGCAGCAGCTGCTGTCGGTGGGCCTGGAAGTGCAGACCTCGCTGGCGCTGTTCGGGCGCATCTTCGAGTACCTGGACCTCCCGGTGGACATCGTCGAGCGCCCCGGCGCGGGCGCCCTCACCGGGGCGCGCGGCGACGTGGAGCTGAACGACGTGTGGTTTCGCTACGAGCCGGGAGTACCGTGGACGCTGCAGGAGATCAGCGCGGAGGTGCCGGCGGGGACACGCACGGCGCTGGTCGGCGAGACGGGCTCCGGCAAGACCACGCTCGCCTATCTGGTCGCGCGCCTGTATGAGCCGCAGCAGGGAAGCGTGAGCATCGACGGCGTGGATGTGCGCGACATGAAACTCGACTCGCTCGCGGCGACCGTCGGGCTGGTCTCCCAGGAGACATACCTGTTCCACGCGTCGATTCGCGAGAACCTGCGCTTCGCCTGCCCGCACGCCAGCGACGGGGAGATCGAAGACGCGGCGCGCGCGGCGCAGATCCACGAGCTGATCGTCTCGCTGCCCGACGGCTATGACACGCCGGTCGGCGAGCGCGGCTACCGCTTCTCGGGCGGTGAGAAGCAGCGCATCGCGATCGCGCGGACGGTCCTGCGCAACCCGCCCGTGCTGGTCCTCGACGAGGCCACCTCGGCGCTCGACACCGAGACCGAGCGTGCGGTGCAGCAGGCCCTCGACGAGCTCTCGCGCGGGCGCACCACGATTGCGATCGCGCACCGCCTGTCAACCATCCGAGACGCCGATCAGATCCTCGTGCTCGACCACGGGCGCATCCTCGAAAGGGGCACGCACGAGGATCTCCTGCAGACGGGTGGACGCTACGCGGCGCTGCTCAGCGGCACAGCGCTCACACAGGAGTCGGGTCAGGCGCTCGCGTCGATGTTCAGGCGCACGTAGTCGACGACGACGGGCTCGCCGACGCGCGCGAGCACCGCATCCATGAAGCGACCGCGCAGCTCAGCCGGGAGCCGCTGGACGGCGGGACCGAGGACGATCGTTGAGAGAAACTCGCGAGGCTGCTCGGGCTCGCGTGGAGCCGCTGCCAGCCAGCAGCGGGCGGAGCTGAAGCCGGCGTCCAGCAGGCGCTCGCGCGTCTGGCTGGCTCCCGCGTAGTACCAGGGCGGGCTCCAGTCCGCGAAATGCCGTGCAAACGGTTCGCTGGAGAGAACCTCGGCGGCCTTTGCGCGCAGCATCTCGATGTTGCCCTCTCCCCCGCATTGCGCCACGAGGCGCCCGCCAGGCCGCAGCGCGCCGCGCAGCCTCGAGAACAGGCGCTCGTGGTCGGCGATCCAGTGGAAGGTCGCCGTCGAGAGGATCGCATCGACGGGTTGATCCAGCTCGAGCGCAAGCAGATCCCCGACGCGGATCTCCACGCGAGGATCCGGGCTCTCGGCACCACCGGGCGACGCGGCGGCATATGCGCGCAGCCGCTTGCGGGCCGCGTCCACCATCGAGGGAGACTCGTCGATCGCGATCACGTGCCCGCGTGGCAGGCGCTCGATCAGCGCCTCGGTGATGCGCCCCGACCCGCAGCCGGCGTCGAGCACGCGCTCCTCGCCGTGCAGATCCAGCCGCGCGAGCACCTCCAGCCCGAACGCCTCCATCGTCGCTGAGATGCGGTCGTAGCTGGCGCCATCCCATTCCCGAGCGGGCATCAGGCGTCCGTCCGATCTCGCCCGGCGCTTTCGCCGGCGAGCTCGATCAACAGCCGCGAGAGCCGCCCCCCCTGCCAGGCGATCGGCGAGGGGGTCGGCTGCCCGGCCGCCCCGGCATCCTCGACGACGAGCCTCGCGCCGGGGATCGTCCTCGCATAGAGCCCGCCCACCGCGAGCGGATGCTCGGGATCGGCCGCGTCGCGACTGCCCACCACCAGCGTGGGCGCCGCGATCGCCTCGAGCTCGGCGAGGCGGTCGAACGGGCGCGAGCGCGGCACGACTTCCAGCGCGTCTGCAACCGCCTGTGGGTGCTCCTGCGCGCCGAGGCGCTGGCGCAGCACCGTCTCGACGGTCGCCCGCCATGTGGCGGGCACCGCGGCGAGCTCGTAGGCGTCCAGGAAGCCCTCCACCCCGCCCTCGCGCAGCCCCCTCGCGAGCGCGTCCCAGCGCGCGAGCTCCTGCTCGTCGCGTGCCGAGGCGGCGGGGTGAAACGCCGGGGTGATGATCGCCAGCGCGGCGACGCGCTCGGGGTGCTCGAGCGCAAAGCGCACGGCGGTGTGCGCTCCCATGGACGCGCCCGCCAGCACGGCCCGTTCGATCCCGGCCGCGTCGAGCACGGCCAAGAGATCGCCGGCCAGGTGTTCGTAGCCGTAGGCGCGATCGGGCGCCGGGGTGGAGCGCCCATGCCCCCGTGCGTCATAGGCGAGGACCCGGTAGCCGGCGCGCTGCAGCGCGCGCGATCCCATCACCACGTAGCGGCGCGTGGCTGTCAGCCCGTGCAGCAGCACGATCGGGACGGCGTCGCCGCCGGGGTCCCCGGCGCTCTGCTCGCCCGCCAGCGTCACCCCGCCGGCGGCTACGCTCAGGGCGCCGGTGTCCCCAGGCACGCCGCGTGCGTCCGGATCAGCTCAGCCGAGCGCTGCGGCCGCTCCCAGAAGAACAGGTGGCCGACCCCCTCGAAGATCTCCAGCGCCGAGCCGGGTATGCGCGCGGCGATCAGGCGCCCGTTCTGGACCGGCAGGAGCTGATCTGCGCTGCCGTGGATCACGAGCGTCGGCGCCTTCAGATCGCCCAGGCGGGCGTTGGTGTCGTGCGCTGCGCATGCCTGCATCTGGGCCGTGATCACCGGTAGCGCGACCACCCGTTCGGCGGCGATCGCGAGGAAGCGCGCGTAGGCGTCCTCGTCCCCGGCCATCTCCGCGGAGACGTTGATCTCCCACGAGGTGCGCAGCGCCAGCGTTCGGTCCCCGGACATCATCGCCTCGCCCAGGCGCTGCATCACCGCGGGCGAGGCGAGCGAGCTGCCCTCGCCGCCGCAGTAGGTGCAACCGAGCGTGAGCGTGCGGATCCGCTCGGGGTGCCCGAGTGCCAGCTCCTGGGCGACCATGCCGCCCATCGAGATGCCGAGCACGTGCACGGAGTCGAGCCCGAGCGCCGCCAGCAGCCCCGCGGCGTCCTGTGCCATCTGTGCGATCGTCAACGGGTCGCCGTCGAGCCGGCTGCTGGCGCCGACGCCGCGGTGGTCGTAGACGATCACCTCGAAGTGCTCGCGCAGCGGCGCCAGGAACGGCTCGCCCCAGTGCAGCGAGGTCCCGCTCATTCCCATGATCGCCAGCAGCGGCGGCCCGCAGCCGCTGCGCTCGTAGTCGAGCTCGATCTCTCCCACGCGCGCGAGCGTCATCTTCGCATCCTAACGCGCACCGCGCACGCGGCCGGCGTGTGGGTCGGGCCGCTACACGGGCAGCGCAAGCTGCGCCGGGTCGTCGTCGATGATGCCGGCGCTCCCCTCTCGCTCGCGTGTGCCGCAGAGCCCGGCGACCCGCACGCCGAGCAGCCGCACGGGTCGCGGCGGCGAGTACTCCCGCAGCAAGCGCAGCGCATGCGCGGCGACGATCTGCGCGTCGCACGTGGGCTCGGTCACGCTGTGGGCGCGCGTGACGGTGGTGAAGTCGTCGAGGCGCACCTTGATCGCGATCGTGCGGCCCCTACGCCCGCGCTCGGCAAGGCTCTCGCACAGCTCGCCGGCCAGCTTCTCGAGGATCGAGCGCAGCTCCTCGAGGTCGCTCAGGTCGCGGTCGAAGGTCCGCTCGCGCGACTCGGAGACGACCTTGCGCGGCGCCCCGATCTCACCGTCGTGCTCGAAGCGTGCGCGCCTGGCGAGCTCGCGCCCGAGGTTCGGCCCGAAGCGCTCGATCAGCAGCTGCTCGGGAGCGCCGCCGAGCGCGGCGAGCGTGTGGAGCCCGAGCCGGGCGAGCCGGGCGGCGGTCTTCGGCCCGATTCCAGGGACGAGGTCCGGTGGCTCTGCGGCGAAGCGCGCGCAGGCCTGTGCGCGGGTCAGCACGACGAAGCCGGACGGCTTCTCGGCGTCGGAGGCGACCTTGGCCACGAGCTTGTTGGGGCCGATTCCGACCGAGCAGGTCAGCTGCAGCTCGCGGCTGATCTCGCTCACCAGTCGTCGCATCGCCGCGCGCGGCGAGAACAGGTCCTCGACGTCGAGGTAGGCCTCGTCGAGTCCCACCACCTCGACGCGCTCGACGTGCGATCGGATGATCGCCATCATCCGCGCGGAGATCTCACGGTAGGCGGGGAAGTCCGGTGCGAGGAACACCGCCTGCGGGCACAGCCGCCGCGCCCTGGCGGCGGGGATCGCAGAGCCGACGCCATAGCGGCGGGCCTCGTAGCTGGCGGTCGTCACGACCGCGCGCGGGCCGCGACCGGCGACCACCACGGGCCTGCCGCGCAGCTCGGGGTGGCGGCGCAGCTCGATCGAGACGTAGAAGGCGTCGGCGTCCAGGTGTGCGACGCGCAGGCTGCTATCGCTGGACACCGCCGAAATCTAGCGCCGCTATCGGCGACGTCGTCGCAGGGCGTCGGTGAATAACCCTCTACTCGAGGGTGAGGCTAGGACGGCTCGGCGGCGCTCGTTGGCTGCGATACGCCGGGGGCGAGCAGCTCGCGGCGCGAGCGAACACCGAGCTTGCGGTAGATGTGGCGCACATGGGTGCGCACGGTCTCGATGCTGATGTGCAGCTCGCGCGCGATCTGCGCGTTCGAGCGACGCTGCTGCAGGCACGCGAGCACCTCGAGCTCGCGCGCGGTGAGCAGGCCGGAGCCGCCAGCACCAAAGGAGGCGCGCGGTGTCAGCTGCAGGCCGCGCGAAGCCAGGTGGATGGCGTTGCGCACGTCGCGCGACTGCGCGTCCTTCGCCAGGCACGCGGAGGCGCCGAAGCTCACGAGCTGCGCGCTCTCGACAGCCGACGGGCGATCGGAGAGCAGCACCAGGTGGGTGGCGGGATGTCTGGCGGCGAGCTCGCGCACGTGCGCCGGATCGGGCAATGCGTTCATCTCGAGCACCACCACGCGCGGTCGGCGGGCGCGGAGCACCGTCTGCAACTGCGCCGGCGGGACGTTCGCGGCCAGCAGTTCGAGGCTTGGATCGTCTTCGATCACGCCACGCAGCCCGCGGGCGAGCAGATCATCGAACTGGCCGAGGATCACGGTTGTGACGTTGGTCTGACTCATGGCGGTGCGCCCATCCTATCGACAGATCGGCCCTGTCGGGTGAACCGGCAGTCACCCTTTGCTACCCCGTTTGGGCACCCGAAGACCACCCCGCCAGGTGATGCCCACTCGGGCGCTGGAGGCCACTGAGTCTGCAACTCTGTGTAGGACAGCGTTTCCCCCCGTCCGCGCAGGCCGGGGGATGGAGGTAAAGGATCGCGTCGCGGTGGCACCGGACTGCGACCCATGGAACGGGAGATAGATGCAGACTCGCCACAACGAAGGGTCACGAAGCCCGGCAGCTGAGCCCGGCGGGCAGCGTCGGCGTCGAGGGACACGCGCTCGCTCGAGCGTCGGCGTGCGGTGGTTCGCCGTGCTCCCGCTCGCGTTGCTGCTGGTGGCCGTGTTCTTCCCGGCGGGAACTGCGCAGGGAGCGAGCGAAACGGCGCCGCAGGAAGAAGCGGCGCCCGCGACGGTGCCCCAGACAGCGACCAGACAGGCCGCGCGCGAAGAACGGGTTGCCGCGCGCAAGCTCGAACACGAAGAACAGCTGGCCGCGAGGAAGGCCGCACGCGAAGCGGAAAAGCGTGCCTCCCGGGAACGCAGGGAAGCAAATCGCGCCGACGGGGCGGGGCGCACCGGCACCAGGCGCGTGCAGAACAGCTCCAGGCGCCGGACTCATGGGGACGTGCGGTTCTCGTGCACGGGCGTGAGCTGGGAATTCACCAACTTCCCGGCCGGCGCCAACACGGTCGAACACGTGGCCACGCTGTATGCGAGCTCGCAAACGATCAAGATCCCCGGGCGCTTCAGCTTCTCCGGCCCGACCGGGGAAGTGAGGACGGCCTTTCAGGCGCCTGCGGGCGTCTACCGGGTGGATTCGTGGGCGAAATGGAACGGCAACGGCCTGAAAGGCTCATTTGACATCCTCGGCAGATTGGAATGCTCGCCCAAACCGGCGATGAAGGTCGAAAAGCTCCAGAAGATCGCGGTCGCCACGGGTCCCTACACGCCGGCGCCGGTGACGGGTCTGATCGGGGAGACGGTGGACTACGAGATCGTCGTGACGAACACCGGCAATGTCCCGCTCACGATCACCAGCGCCGACGTCGTGGATCCGCAGTGCGGCGCGATCGTCGGGGGCGGCCCCTCCTCCGAACCGCTGGCGATCGGAAAGTCGACGACCTTCACCTGCTCACACGTGCTCACGGAAGCGGGCTCCTACCCGAACACGGCCGAAGTCTCGGGCGCCCCGCCGAGCGAACCCCCGATCAAAGAACGATCGAACACCGTCGTGGTGGAAGTGCCTCCCCCACCGCAGCTGGCGGAACCGAAGCTGTCCGTGGAAAAGCTGCAGCAGGTGGTGGGCACGACGGGCTCCTACACCACCTCGCCGATCACCGGTCAGCCCGGGCAGATCGTCCAGTACGAGATCATCGTCAAGAACACCGGCAACGTCCCCTTGACGCTGTCGAGCTTCAGCGACCCGCGCTGCGACGCCGGGACGACCGCGGGCGGGCCGGAAGGCGGCGCGGCACTGCCGCCGGGCGCCTCGACGACCTACACGTGCACGCACGTGCTGGACGCCGCGGACCAGTCCGCGGGCTCCTACGCCAACGCGGTCAGCATCACCGGCACGCCGCCGGGCGACAACCCACCGGTCACGCAGGGCTCCAACACTGTGATCGTGGAAGTCCCGGGCTCATCCACCCCGGGCGCCTCGACGCCGGGGTCGAGCACCTCGGGCGGCGCCTCCTCGGGGGTTCTGTCCTCGACGTTCAGCGAACCGTCCAAAGCGGGAGTGCTGGCGTTCCTGGCGGCTGTCCCGAAGCTGAAGGGACCCGAGGGCTGTGTGCGCCACGACTTCCATGTGCGCATCAAGGCGAAGGGCGTTGCGCGGGTGACGTTCTACCTGGACAAGCGCAAGCTGAGGACGCTGACGGCGAAGAACGCGCGCAGGGGTCTACTGACGCTGAAGGTCGACCCGGCGAAGCTGAAGGTCGGCCCGCACAAGCTGCGGGCGAGGATCACGATGGCGGCGACGTCCTCGACGAAGGCGCGGATTGCGTCGCGCTCGGTAAGGGTGCTGCGTTGTCACGCCGCCGTGCTGACGCCCAAATTCACCGGCTAGTGTGGCTTGGATGTTCGCCGGACGCGGGCGTTGGTGCGTTGCATCGCTCGCCGCGGGGCTGCTGGTCGTCTCTGTCTTGGCCTGGTCGCCCACGACGGCATTGGCGGCGCCCTCGGGTGCGCCGCTGAGGCGGCTGTCGAACCTGCGCACGCTCACGCGCTGGGCCTACCCGAACTCTGAAGCTCCGGTTCACGCTTCGCCTTCGGCGCGCTCGCGCACGATTGGGCACCTGCGCCTGCTGACGGGCGACGAACAGGCGGAGCTCTACATCGCGCTCGCCTCCGAGCGCCTGCCGTCAGGCCCGACGTGGGTGCAGATCGAGTTTCCGGCGCGGCCGGACGGCCAGACGGGCTGGGTGCCGCGTGGCGCGCTCGAGTCCTTCCATACGGTCGACGGCTACCTGCTGGTCGACCGCGCGACCCTGCGCGCGACGCTGTTCAGCGACGGGCGCGCGATCTTCACTGCGCCGATCGGCGTGGGCAAGGCGAGCACGATCACGCCGCCGGGCCGCTTCTACGTGATGGAGAAGCTGATCACCCTGGATGACCCCGAGTACGGGCCGTTCGCGCTGGGCACGAGCGCTTACGCGCCGACGCTGACCGAATGGCCCGGCGGCGGTGTGGTCGGGATCCACGGCACCGACGAACCGCAGCTCATCCCGGGCAGGCCATCGCATGGCTGCGTGCGCATGCGCAACGTGGACATCACGCGGCTGTGGAAGCTGATCGCGGTGGGAACGCCGATCGAAATCACCTGAGCGATGGCGCTGCCCGGGTGCGCTGGCGCCGACGCGGGCACTCGGGGCCTGCACTTGCCGTTCCCCCGCCCGCGCACGGTATGAGACACGCGTCAAGCGATGTTGCAGTACGCTGCCCGGCGAGGTAGCGATGGATTTGACCTTCAGCCCACAGGAGACAGCCTTCCGCGACGAGCTGCGCGCGTGGCTGGCGGAGAACCAGCCCGGCGAGCAGCCGTCGGCTGACGCGGGCGACGACGCCCGGTTCGAGTTCCGGCGCCGGTGGCAGCGGCGGCTCTACGACGCGGGCTGGGCGGCCCCCGCATGGCCGACGGAGTACGGTGGACGCGGAGCCTCGCAGAGCGAGTCGGCGATCTACTTCGAAGAGCTCGGCCGTGCGCGCGTGCCGTTTGCGGCAAACACGCTTGGCCTGCTGCTGGGTGGCCCGACGCTGATGGTGTGGGGCACGCCGGAGCAGAAGGAGCGCTATCTGGCGCCGATTCTCTCGGGCGAGGAGATCTGGTGCCAGGGCTTCTCGGAGCCGGAGGCAGGCTCTGACCTGGCGTCGCTGAAAACGCGTGCTGTGAAGCAGGGTGAGGAGTGGGTGCTCACCGGTCAGAAGGTTTGGACGAGCGGCGCGCAGTATGCGAAGTGGTGCATGCTGGTGGCGCGCACCGACTCGGAGGTGGCCAAGCACAAGGGCCTGACGTACTTCCTGATGGACATGGAGCAGGAGGCGGTTCAGATCCGGCCGCTGCGCCAGATCACAGGTGAGGCTGAGTTCAACGAGCTGTTCATCGAGGAGGCGCGGATCCCCGACGCGAACGTGGTCGGGGGTGTGGGCAACGGCTGGAAGGTGGCGCTGACGACGCTCATGAACGAGCGCGCCGGCCTTGGCTTCGCGCTGCAGATCCGCCTGCGCCAGCTGCTCGACGACATCATTGCCGCGGCCGCGGAGAAGGGCCTGTTGGACGGGGCGGGCGGGGATCTGATCGCCGACGCGATCGCAGAGCTGCACGTGCGCTGCGAGTCGATTCGCCTCTTGGCTTGGAAGGGCCTGACGGACGCCGAGCGCTACGGCCAGCCCGGCCCTGAGGGTTCGCTGGTGAAGTGGCTGTGGTCGGACACCAACCAGCGCGCGACGCAGCTCGCGGCGGACGTGATCGGCCCCGAGGCGCTGATCTCGGGCACGAGCTGGAGCTATGAGCTTCTGCGCGCCCGCGGCAACACGATCGAGGGAGGCACCACTGAGGTGCTCAAGAACATCGTCGCCGAGCGCGTGCTGGGTCTCCCCCGGCTGAAGGTCGCGGTGTGATGAGTTCTGTTTATCGGCTATGCCCTGCTGGCGCCGCCGGGAGGCGTTCGTAGCTCATGGACTTCGGCCTGACCGACGACCAGCGCGAGATCCAGCGCACGGCACGCGACCTGCTGGCCGAGCGCGCGACGTTCGCGCGGGTGCGCGAGCACGCGGAGGCGGGCAGGACCGACGAGGCCCTCTGGCAGGAGCTATGCGAGCTTGGCTGGCCGGGAATCGCCATTTCCGAGGAGCACGGCGGCCAGGGCCTCGGCACGATCGAGCTGTCGATCCTATGCGAGGAGCTCGGACGCGTGGTCGCACCGGTGCCGTTCCTGGCGAGCGCGATGGCGGCCTGCGTGATCGAGCGCGCGGGCTCCAACGAGCAGCGCGAGCGATGGCTGCCGGGCCTCGCCTCCGGCGAGGCGATCGGCGCGCTCGCTGCCGCCGTCGAGGGCACGGCGGAGCTGGTGGTCAGCGGTGCGGAGGCCGACGTGATCGTGCTCGTGGAAGAGGACGGCGGCGGACGGCTGCTCACCCCGCAGGACGCTGAGCTCAGCAAGGTCGCGACGATCGACCCGACACGCTCGGCCGCGCGCGTGAGCCTCGCCGCCGATGCGGGCGCCGGGCGCTACGAGTCTCTCGAGGACGGCTGCCCCGGCCTGGGCCGCGCGCTGGTGGCGGTCAGCTCGGAGCTTGTGGGCGTCTCCGAGCGCGCGCTGGAGATGACGGTCTCCTACGTCAAGGACCGCAAGCAGTTCGGTGTTCCCGTGGGCGCCTACCAGGCGGTCTCACACCGCTGCGCACAGATGCTCTTGGAAACCCAGCAGGCGCGCTCGACGACGGCGTTCGCGGCGTGGAGCGCGGACGCGAACCCCGACGGCTTGGCGGAGGCCGCGGCGATGGCCAAGGCGGCAGCGTCGCAGGCGGGGCGCGAAGTGACGGCCGGGGCGATCCAGATGCACGGCGGGATCGGCTTCACGTGGGAGGCGGATGTGCACTGGCTGTTCAAGCGCGCGCAGATCGACGCGGCGCTGCTCGGCGGCGCGGGCGCGCATCGCGCGCGGGTGGCGGCCATCCTGGCCGAGAAGATCGCCGCCTCCAGCCCCACCTGACGGGCGCGTTGGCGTTGGCCCAGGCGCGCAGACGTTACGCGCTGCGCGCGGAGCACATGTGCAGGGTGCTCGTGCCGCTCGCCAGCTGCACCGTCGCGGTCCCTTCTGCGGAGGCGATCGCGAGCGTGGTTGCGCCCTGGCTGACGGGGCTTCCGGGACGCAGCGCCAGCAGCGTGAGCGCGCTCGGGCCGTCGCTCGTTGCGCTCACCGTCGCGCACTTCAGCTTGGCGCTGACGGTGTCCAGCGATACGGCGGCCACGTCGGTCAGCTCGAGGTTCACGCTCTGACGCGCACGCGACTTTGCGCCGAGCGTCCAGGTGAGCGAGTCGGTGATGGCCGGCGTCGGGCCATCTGCTGTGCCGGTGTGGTGTGCGAGAAGCGTCGCCGGTTCGGGGATCGCCGCAGAGGATGCGCTCACCGTGGCCAGCTCGCCCGGTGTGCTGCTGCGCGCCTGGAGCCCGCTGACCCAGTAGTCACCGGTTGGCCCGATCCCAAGGGCGCTGGAGTCGAGATCGGGATACCAGCTGAACGTGAAGGCCCCCGGGTCCTGGACCCTTTCGCGGCTGCCCAGCTGCGAGGTAGCCGGCGCGAAGTCGTTCTGGGTGGCGAACACGAGGTGATCCTCGGCGGGATACAGCACCGCGTAGTAGCGCTCGCCGAGCTTGTTGAACGCTTCGATCTGCTGCAGCCCGCCGGTGAACGGGACGAGCTCGTCGAGCGCGCCGTAGGTCATCACGTAGGGAACCCACCTGGCGTTGGCGACGAGCGGCGTGGTGTTGCCGTCGGTTTCGCACTGTCCGCCGCTGCCCGCAGCGGTTTCGACGCCGTCGATGATCCGCGCGCCGCAGACGACCGGTCCCTCCAGCGCCATCGCCTGCGCGAACAGGTCCGGGTATTCCAGCGCGAGCTTGTAGGAGGCGAAGCCGCCCATCGAGTAGCCGGAGATGACGGTCGCGTCGGGGTTGAGGTCATAGGCGCTGGCGAGCTGGTGCCAAACGTCCCAGAAGTCGACCTGGGCCGGGCCGAAGTACCACTGGCCGTCGCTGAAGCCCTCGGTGGTCGCGCAGATGCTGTCGCGGTCCTGGCACTCCTCTTCCAGTTGCGTGGGGGCGAGGCCGCCGTACTGGTTGAAGTTGGCGCCGAGCGAGTGCAGGATCCAGCTCAGCGATGTCGGCTTGGAGGGCTTGTAGCTCGTCGGCACGTACACCGCGTAGGGCTGGACGCGGCCGAGATACGTTGGGCCGGTGTAGGTGTTCGCTGCTTCCGCGGCGACTACGCCTTCGCCGAGCGCCAGCGGCGTCGCATACCAGCGGTTGGAGTATCCGGTCGGCTGCGGTTCGGGGGTCTGGTCCTTGGCGGCGAGCTGCGCCCAGTCGACGCGCAGCGAGTACTTCGCGACGTTGCCGCCGGCGAGCGTGTTCGCCTGGTCATTCTCCATCCAGAAGTTCGCGCACTCGACGACCGGGACGTGGTTCATTTCACCACTGCCCCCCAGTTCGCCTTCGAGAGCAGGCGCGATGGAGGAGTCCGCGAGCGCTTCGCTCGGGCACACCAACGGTGACTCCTGCTTGTCGGTGCGGAAGGTCACGTTGTAGACGTTCGTTGCATCCGGGAGACCGCCGTCCTGCGGGGGCACGGTCGCGAATTCCGTCCCGGCGGCGTTCGCGAGTCCAGCCGCCAGGTGGACCTGCCAGCTGCCGCTCGCCGCCAGCACGCTCGTCGGGATGCGCACGATGAACGAGTGGGCCTGCAGATTCACTTCGGTGTGCAGTTCGGCGCCGGCGACGGGCATGCCGCTGGACACTTCCAACAGCTGCGCGCGCTGCGCGGAGACGACCAGCGCGTATTGGATGCCGGCCGAGCGGAGCTTCGCGTTGGCCGGCCATTCTTCGCCGCTGGCAGGCGTGGCGGAGGCGGTGCTGAACGTCCACTCGGCGACCGGCACGTCGGCATTGGCCAGGGTGTTCCAGTCGACGCGCCAGTATGTGGCCTGCGGTGTGTAGGCGACGGCCGCGCGGAAGATGTCAGCGCCATCTTTATCGGCGGCGCCTTCGGGGTAGGTGAAGCCTCCGTGGACGGGGGCCAGGGACGAGACCTGGGCGCCCGCGACGATGCCGACCGGGCTGCCCAGCGGACCGTGATCGTCGTAGAGGAAATCGGTCCACAGGCTGGCGCCACCGGACAGGCGGCCCGTGCCGGAGGTGTGCGAGAAGTCGTTGGGGAACGGCCATTCCGAGCTCGAGGGCTCAGGCAGCGCAGGTTCCGGGGCGGTCGCTGCGGCGGGGACACCCGTCGGCAGTCCCGGGATTCCGGGGACGCTGTCTGCCACCTGGCGCGCTTTGCTTAGCGCGAGCGCGCTGGAGGGAGCCAGGACCGCCACCACGATGCTCGCGAATGCCAGCAGGAACAGTGCGACCCGCCGCGATGAAAACATCCTTATGTGCGCTCGCAACGTCTCTGAACCCATCGCTCGTCCGTGCCGTCGGCCACCTCGGTCGGCGACCTCGGCCTCTGTGCGGCTTCCTTCCCCGACGTTTGAGTTTCAAACACGAGCTGGCCGCTAGGGTTCAGCCATGTCGCTTTACGCAGCGTTCCTTCGCGGCATGAACGTTGGCGGGCACCGGCTTACGAGCGATGGGTTGCGCGGGCACTTCCTGGCGATGGGCTTCACCGAGGTGGCGAGCTTTCGCGCGAGCGGCAACGTGGTATTCGCCGCGGAGGGACGGTCGCAGCAGCAGCTCACCGAGCAGGTCGAGCGAGGGCTGGCCTCGCTGCTCGGCTACGCGGTGCCGACGTTCGTCCGTTCAGAGCGCGAGCTGCGCACGATCGCGTCGCGCAAGCCGTTCGCCGCCGAGCAGGTGCGCGCGGCGGGCGGCAAGCTGCAGGTGTCACTGCTCGGCTCCTCCCCCTCCCCGGAGGTGCGCTCGGAGGTGCTGGCGCTGGCGGGCGAGCAGGACGCGTTGGCCTTCGGTGAGCGCGAGCTGTACTGGCTGCCCAGCGGCGGCGTGCTCGAGTCTTCGCTGGACCTGCGCGGGATCGAGCGGCTGCTCGGCCCGAGCACGATGCGCACGAAGGGCACGATCGAATTGATCACGAGCAGGCACTTCGCCCAGTGACGCCGGCGCGCCCTCGGGCGCGGCAGTAGGCTGGTGCGTGCAACCGCGGCGAGAGGGAGGTTCAGGGGTGGCCCAGCCGGTGTCGAGAGGACGCAACCCGTTCGGGCAGGTGGGCGTCGAGCGCGACCGGGCGGGCGTGGCGCGCTACCTCGATCGCCCGCGCTCACTTGTGGCGTTGCTGCGCGCGAGCGTCGAGCGGGACCCTGCCGCGACCGCCTTGGTGGAGCTCGGCGGAGCATCGATCGGCTATCGGGAGCTGTGGGAGCGCTCCGCGCGCGTGGCCGGTGGGCTGCGTGCGGCGGGTGTCGCGCGTGGCGATCGCGTGGCGATCCGCCTCGGGAACGGTATCGACTGGGTGCTGGCGTTCTTTGGCACGCAGCTGCTGGGCGCAGTGGCGGTGCCGGTGAACACGCGCTTCACCGAGGAGGAGGCGGCGTACGTGATCGAGGACTCGGGGGCCACCTACACGTTCCTCCCAGGCGTCGCGCTCCCGGTTGGCGCCCCCACCGACGGCGAGGATCTGCACCCGGAGGATCTGGCGGCGATCTTCTACACCAGCGGCACCACCGGCTTTCCCAAGGGCGCGATGACCTCCCACGGGAACTTCACGACCAACAGCGAGAACGCGTTCCGCTGCCTGTCCTGCGAGCGCTCGGAGGGGCCTGGCATCTCGACGCTCGTGTCGGTGCCGCTGTTCCACGTCACCGGCTGCAACAGCCAGCTGATCCCGATGCTCGAGCTGGGCGGGCGGATCGAGATCCTCTCCGGCCCGCTGGACCTGGACGGCTTCTTTGAGGCGGTGGGCTCGCATGGCGTCAACCAGCTGGTGTCCGTGCCGGCGATCTACCACGCGGTCGTGCGTCATCCTCGCTTCGCAGAGCTCGACGTCAGCCGCGTGCGCTGGGTCTCCTACGGGGGCGCCCCGATCGCCGAGAGCCTCGTGCACCTGATCGAGGAGTCCTTTCCCAACGCCCGCGTGGGCAACGGCTTCGGGCTGACGGAGACCTCCTCGCTGACCTCGTTCCTGCCCCACGAGGAGGCGGCCGAGCATGCCGACTCGGTCGGCTTTGCGATGCCGGTGGTCGACCTGGCGCTCGCTGATGTCGACCCGCACACCCGCGCCGGCGAGCTGCTCGTGCGCGGGCCGAACGTGGTGCAGGGCTACTGGAACAAGCCGTCGGCCACCGCGGAGACGTTCGTGGACGGCTGGCTGCATACAGGAGACGTGGCGCGCGTGGACGAGGACGGGCTGCTGTACATCGTCGATCGCAGCAAGGACATGATCAACCGCGGCGGTGAGAACGTCTACTCGATCGAGGTCGAAAACGCGCTCGCGGGCGCGCCCGGCGTGGGCGAGGCGGCGGTCGTGGCGGTGGCGGACGAGATGATGGGCGAGAAGGTCGGCGCGGTGATCGTGCCTGTGGCCGGCGCCGAGCTCGATGTCCGGGCCGTCCTGGCCCACGTGCGCACTCATCTGGCCGACTTCAAGGTCCCCCAGTACGTTGCCCTCCACGAGGGGCCGCTGCCGCGCAACCCCGGCGGCAAGCTGCTGAAGGGCAAGCTGCGCGAGGAGACGCAATGGGGAGAGCCGCTTCGCTGATCGAACTCGAGGGAGAGCCATGCCGAGCGTAGAGACGGTGCAAGGAGCAGTTGACGCGCAGGAGCTGGGACTGACGCTCGTGCACGAGCACGTGCGATTTCGCGACGAGGCGGTCGCGAACGAGTGGCCGAGCCGCTACGACGAGCAGCTCGAGTACGAAGCGGCGCTCGTGGCGGTCAACGCCGCCAAGGATCGCGGCGTGCGCACGATCGTCGACCCGACGGCGATGTTCGGGGGCCGCGATGTGCGCTTCATGAAGCGCGTGGCGGATCAGACGGGGGTACGGATCCTGGCGTGCACCGGCATCTACAGCTACGACTATCTGCCGCACTACTTCGCCAACCGCGACGTGGACGTGATGGCCGATCACTTCGTCGAGGACATCGAGCGCGGGATCCAGGGCACTGAGATCAAGGCTGCGTTTCTGAAGTGCGCGGCGGATGCGCCCGGGGTGACCGAGAACGTCGAGAAGATCCACCGTGCGGTGGCGCGCGCGAGCGTGCAGACAGGCGCGCCGATCATGGCGCACTCGATGCCGGCCCTCGGCACCGGCCCGCGCCAAGTGGAGATCTTCAAGCAGGAGGGAGTGGACATGTCGCGGGTGCAGATCGCGCACTGCGGCGACAGCGAGGACGCCGAGTACATCGAGGGCCTGATCGCCAGCGGCGTCTACGTCGGCCTGGACCGCTACGGCCTGGAGATGTACCTGCCGTTCGAGAAGCGCAACGCGACCGCCGCCGAGCTCCTTCGCCGTGGCCACGCGCAGCGGCTGATGATCTCCCAGGACTTCTGCGCGACGATCGACTGGTTCCCGCCCGAGGCCGCGGAGCAGTTCGAGAACGCGGGCGCGATCCGCAACTGGTCGATGACGCTCGTCTTCGAGGAGGTCGTCCCCTGGTTGCGCGAGCAAGGCGTGATGGACGACGCGGTGTTCGACACGGTCTTCGTGGAGAACCCGCGGCGCTGGCTGGTGGGCTCCTAGCGGCCAGCCACCCGGCAAACGCGAAGCCGAACTTCTGACTCAGGACACTACGCGGGCGCCACCAGCAGCTCGGGTCCTTCATGCACGTCGTCCCCCACCTTGTTGACCGCGGGGTTCGCC
>JBOGXX010000221.1:0-3735 GCA_050696475.1 Solirubrobacteraceae bacterium
GTCTGCAGCTGGGGGCGCCTGAAAACACGCTCGTCAGCCCACAGGTCTACAACAACCTGTTCACGATGCACGGCTCGACGATGGTCTTCCTGTTCATCGTGCCGATGATGGCGGGCATCGCCAACTACTTCCTGCCGCTGATGGTGGGAGCGCGCGACATGGCCTTTCCACGGCTGAACGCACTGTCCTACTGGCTGCTGCTGGCGGGCGGCATCGTCTTCTACGCGTCGATCTTCTGGAGCCCGCCGGAAGCGGGCTGGACGAGCTACCCGCCGCTGTCGAGCGCGCTGTTCTCCCCATCGGGCGGTCAGGACGCGTGGATCTATCTGATCCACCTCACCGGTCTCGCCTCGATCATCGGCGCGATCAACTTCTACGCGACGATCGCCAACATGCGCACGCGCGGGATGAGCTGGGGACGGCTTCCGCTTTTCGTCTGGTCGATCCTCACGTACTCGGTGCTCCTGATCTTGGCGCTGCCGGTGATCGCGGGGGCGGTGACGATGCTGCTGACCGACAGGCACTTCGGCACGCATTTCTACGACCAGGCGGAGGGCGGCTCGCCGCTGCTGTGGCAGAACCGGTTCTGGTTCTTCGGGCATCCGGAGGTCTACATCATGGTGCTGCCCGGCTTTGGCATCGTCTCTGAGATCCTGCCGGTGTTCGCGCGCAAGCCGATCTTCGGCTACAAGGCGATCGCCGCGTCGACGGTGGCGATCGCGTTCCTCGGGTTCCTCACCTGGGCGCACCACATGTTCACGACGCCGATCCCCGAGGCGATTCTCGTGTTCGTGATGCTCAGCTCGTTCCTGATCGCGATTCCCACGGGCGTGAAGATGCTCAACTGGATCAGCACGCTGTGGGGCGGGACGATCGAATTCAAGACGCCGCTGCTGTTCTGCGTGGGCTTCCTGGCGCTGTTCTTGATCGGTGGCATCTCGGGCGTGTTCCTGGCGATCTTCCCGGTTGACTGGCAGCTCAACGAAACCTACTTCGTGGTCGCGCACATCCACTTCGTGCTCGTCGGCGGAGCGGTCTTCCCGATCTTTGGGGCGATCTACTACTGGTTCCCGAAGATCACCGGGCGAATGCTCGGAGAGGGACTCGGCAAGCTCAGTTTCTGGCTGATGTTCGTGGGGGTGCTGGCGACGTTCCTGATCCAGCATGTGATCGGGATGGACGGGATGCCCAGAAGAGTCTATGCGTACGACAATGTCGGGCATCTCGCGCTGTACAACCAGATCTCGACGGTCGGCTCGTTCATCATCGGCGCGGGCGTGGTGGCCACCATGATCAACGTCTGGCGCAGCCTCAAGGTGGGAGTTCTCGCCGGTCCCGATCCCTGGAAGGCGAACACGCTCGAGTGGTTCACAGCGTCGCCGCCGCCGGTCAACAACTTCGACGTGGCGCCTGTCGTGCGCTCGGCCGAACCGATGAAGGACATCCGCAGGGAGCTCGAGCGCAATACCGCGGGTGCGACGGTGGCGGCGGGAAGCAAGCAGGTCGGTGTGTAGATGAGCCCGCCCGCGGGCTCAGCTCCTGTGATCGACGCGCCAACCCTCGCCCTGGGGGCTGGGCGACGCTCCCCGACGCTTCAACTGCTCAGCGACTACACCGAGCTGACCAAGCCGAAGGTGCAGTCGCTGCTGCTGCTGACGACGATCGCGACGATGTACGTCGCGGGCAACCCGTCCGTCGCGCTGGTGGCGCTCACGTGCCTGGGCGGCTACCTGTCCGCCGGCGGCGCGGGCGCAGTGAACCACTGGTTCGACCGCGACATCGATGCACAGATGGCGCGGACGGCCACACGTCCGATCCCCGCCGGGCGGGTGTCGCCGCGTGCGGCGCTGGTATTCGGGTGCACGCTCGCGACGCTATCGCTGCTGGAGCTCTCGCTCACCGTCAATCCGCTCGCGGCGGCCCTCTCGTTCGCGGGCTTCCTCGGGTACGTGTTCGTCTACACCCTGTGGCTGAAGCGGCGTACGCCGCAGAACATCGTGATCGGCGGCGCGGCCGGTGCGGTGCCGCCGCTCGTCGGCTGGGCAGCGGTCACTGGGTCGGTCAGCGGCACGGCGGTGATGCTGTTCTTCATCGTCTTCTTCTGGACTCCGCCGCACTTCTGGGCGCTGTCTCTGCTGATGAAGGACGAGTACAGGAAGGTGGGAGTGCCGATGCTGCCGGTCGTACGGGGCGAGCAGGAGACCCGCAGACAGATCCTCCTTTACTCGGTGCTGCTGTACGCGGTCACGCAGCTTCCCGCGTGCGCGGGGGGGTTCGGGACGCTCTACCTCGCGTGCTCGCTGCTCCTGGGCCTCGGCTTCATCACCGGCGCGGCGCTGCTCTACCGGCGAGCGGACCGCCGCTCGGCACTGCGCCTGTACCTGTACTCACTCGGCTATCTCGCGCTGCTGTTCTGCGCGATGGTTGCCGACCGTCATCTATAGAATGGGGCTCGATCATGATGACTAGACGCTTGGCGCTGAAGAACCTCCGGACCGGTCTGATCGTCTCCGCGGTTTGCATGTTCATGTTCGGCATAACGTTCGTGGTGGCTGCAGTCTTCATCTCATGAGCCCGCTTGAGCCCGACGCACCGCCGGCCGGCGAGGAGATCCACCTTCCCGGCCCCAGCATCCTGCCGCTGCTCACCGCGGTCGGAATCACGCTGGCGCTGGTCGGCGTCACGACGTTCATCGAGTTCACCGTCGTCGGCGTGATCCTGACGATCTACTGCGTCGTGCGCTGGATCAAAGACACGAAGCGCGAAGTGAACGAACTTCCGCTCGACGCGCCCCACGACTGACGCGCACAGCGTCCGCCGTGGCGGTGACAAGCCTGCTCCCCGAGGCAGGCCTGTCACCTCCCCGTCACCCCACGGCCACCCGCTCTGGCACTGGACAGATCGCTCCGTCAGCGGTCCAGCAGCGGACGACGTCACGCACCGAGAGGATCCCGACCGGCTCCCCCCCGTCGAGCACGATCAGATGACGGAAGCCGCCGCGCATCATCGCTGAGGCGGCCTCCTCCAGCGACCAGTCCGGAGCGGCGAACACGACCTCGCGCGTGAGGTGTCCGGAGACAGACTCGACGTCGGGGTCCAGCCCGTCGCCAATCGAGACGAGGATGTCGCGCTCGGTGATGATCCCCGGCCCGGCGCTTTCAGGATCGATGACCACAGCCGCGCCTACCCGTCGCCTGGACATCAGCTGCGCGGCCACGCGCAGCGAGTGCGCGGGACCGACGGTGAGCACGACCTCGCTCATGCCTTCACGAACTTGCATATCTCGGCCGTGCCGCCCTTTCGCTGCCGTTGGACTTTGCCAGTGCCGTCGTTGCCTGCGTTGCTTAGACTAGGAGGCGCTTGCAACGATTGCCTCAATCTAGTGGCTGGTGGCGACCCTGTCAAGTCGGCGCTGAACGCGGGATGGCGCGGCCGCGCGCCGCGGCGCCCTCACGGCTCAGGCTGGGCGTTGAGCTCGCCGCGAGCGGCTGCGATCACGCCGCCTGCCACTCCCTCCCACGACCACCGCTCGCGCACGGCTGCGACGAGACCCTCGCGCGTCCGCGCGCGTAGCGCCGGCTCGGCCGCCAGCCATCCGCACAGCCGCGCTGCCAGCGAGCGCACAGCCCTGTCGTCGAGGTTGAACGACAGCCAGTCGGCGGCGGCGTCGGGGATCGCGTCGGCGAGTGCGCGGCTGACCTCAGCCAGGCCGGAGTGCGCGGCGCTGAGCGGCAG
>JBOGXX010000222.1:0-6503 GCA_050696475.1 Solirubrobacteraceae bacterium
CCGGCGTTCCTGAGCCAGAAGAGCAAGGCCTATGACTCCTCGGCCAAGACGCTTGCGCAGACCGCGCAGACGGCTGCTGAGACATACGCGACAGAAAGCCCCGAAGGCAACTACGCGGAAATGTCTACGTCAAAGCTGCAAGCGATCGAGCCATCGATCAACACCACAAACCCGAACGAAGCAAAACTGACCGTGGCCGAACCGATTGAATCAAACGCGGGATACAAGGTGACGGCCGAAGCAGAGAACACGAAAGACAACTACACGATCGAACGCAACAAAGAAGGCAAACTTACGCACACGTGCAAAGCGCCCGCGGGCGGCACCGGTTGCCCCGGGCACAAAGCGGAAAGTTCAGGCTGGTAAGAGCGCGACGACCGAGCCTTCGCTCGGATCGCATCAAGTGTTCGACGTGGAGGCGGCCTTCGGGCCGCCTCCAACGCTTGTGGGCGAGTCCGCCCGCGCGTGGGACTCGCTCGACGTGGGCGGAGGAAAGAGATAGGGGCAGCACTGCCCGCTCGAGCCTAAAGGGCCAGCCCGCGTAGGTCGATAGCACCGGTGACGCCCGCCACCTCGCAGAAACCTGATGGCGTCCTCTGCACCCACCTGAGCGAAAGGATGAGCTTCGTGGTCTCGCTTCGCCGGTGCAGCAAAGGGCAATCCGGCTTCACCCTCGTGGAAATCCTGGTCGTGATCCTGATCGTCGGGATTCTCGCGGCGATCGCGATTCCGGCGTTCCTGAGCCAGAAGAGCAAGGCCTATGACTCCTCGGCGAAGACGCTTGCGCAGACCGCGCAAACTGCGATGGAGGCCTACGCAGCGGAAAACAACGGTGAATACACCGGCGCCACGAAGGCGAAGCTGAAGAAGCTCGAGCCGTCGATCAACACCACGGACGGGAACGAAGCGAAGCTCGAAGCGACGAAAGTCAGCGCAAAGGAATACACGGTCACCGCCGTGGCGGCCAACACCGGCGACAAGTACTCGATCAAGCGAAGCAGCAACGGCGAACTGGAGCACACGTGTACCAGCAAAGACCATGGCTGTCCGGGACACGCCAACTCGAGCAGCGGCTGGTAGCGAAGCCTCAAGCGTGGCGCGGCTGAGGTCGATCAGACTCCCATGGAGGCAACCTTCGCCGGCGTGTTGGGCGCAGTGTTCGGCTCGTTCCTGAACGTGGTCGTCCACCGCCTGCCCCGCCACGAGTCGGTCGTGCACCCGGGCTCGCACTGCCCGAAGTGCGGCACGCCGGTCAAGCCCTACGACAACATCCCGATCGTCTCGTGGCTTTTGCTGCGCGGGCACTGCCGCGGCTGCGGGGCCTCGATCTCGGTTCGATACCCGCTGGTCGAGACGCTCACGGCGGCGCTGTGTGTGGCGGCCGTGCTCACCCATCGCTCGGCCACCGGCATCGCCTTGAGCCTGGCTCTGATCCTGTTCCTGGTCCCGGCGGCGCTGATCGACCTCGAGCACCGGATCATCCCCAACCGGATCACCGCCGCGGGCGTGCTGCTGGCCCTGGCGATCGGCCTCGTGCTCGACCCCGCCGGCGAGCCTGGACGCCTGATCGCGGGCGCCGCGGCCGGCGGCTTCCTGCTGCTGGCGGCGCTCGCGTACCCGGGCGGGATGGGGATGGGGGACGTGAAGCTGGCGGGCATGATGGGCCTGTTCCTCGGTGCGGCCATCGCCCCGGCGCTGTTGATCGCGATGATCGCTGGCGTCGCGCTCGGGCTGGCGGTGATCGCGCGCAAGGGCGCGCAGCAGGGGCGCAAGACCGCCATCCCGTTCGGGCCGTTCCTCGCGCTCGGGGGGCTGTCGGCGATTTTTCTCGGCCACCAGCTCGTGGGTGTCTACGTCAACCACTTCCTTCACTAAAGCGCCGGCGGCTTGACGCCGATACCCCACCTGCGGGTCGTCCCCCGCCGTCTGAAGCGCCACTCGAGATGCGACTCCCTTCACCACGAATCCCCTCGCTCCAGCTGAAGCGCCCGGGCGGTCTCGGCCGTCGCGCGGATGATGCGCTGGTGGGTCTGGACATCCAGCCGGGATTCGTGGCGGCGGTCCAGGCTCGGGTGAACGGCTCGATCGTGGCCGAGCGAGCAGCCGCTCTGGCGCTCCCGGCGGATGCGATGCGCGACGGCGAAGTCGTGGACGACGACGCGCTCGTCGAGGCGCTGCGCGAGCTGTTCGGCCGCAGCCACCTGAGCAAGAGCGTTCGCCTCGGTGTGGCCAACCAGCGCACCGTGCTGCGCACGCTCGAGCTGCCCCCTGTCACCGATCGCAAGGAGCTCGCGGCGGCCGTCACCTTCCAGGCCCAGGATCAGGTGCCGATGCCGCTGAACAACGCGGTCATGGACTTTCACGCGCTGGGGATCCTCGACACGCCGGCCGGGCCGCGCCAGCGTGTGGTCCTCGTCGCCGCGCAGCGCGACATGGTCGAACGGCTGTTGAACACGGTGCGCCGCGCGGGCCTTGCCGTGGAGGGCGTCGACCTCTCGGCGTTTGCGCTGATCCGTTCGCTCTACCGACACGACCCCGAGCAGACGGGTCGTGTCCTTTATCTGAACGTCGACGGGCTCACCAACCTGGCGATCGCCGAGGGAACGGTCTGCCGGTTCACGCGCGTTGTCGGCAGTGGCTTCGAGGGGATGGCCAGCGAGCTCGCGGAGCGTCGCAGCATCGCTCTGACGGAGGCGCGTGCGTTGCTCGACGCCGTCGACCTCACCGCGCCGGCTCCCGTCGAGCAGCAGCCCGCCGCCCCCGACCCCGGCGGCCTCGCGGATGAGGGCGAGGAGGACGGCGCACAGGCGCAGGACGCACCGCCGCTGAGCCCCGACGATGCTGCCGAGCAGGAGCTTGGGATGAGCTACGAGGAGCTCGCAGCGATCGAGAGCGGGCCCGTCGCGCAGCCGCCGCAGTCCGACACGGACCTCTGGGCCGTGCTGGAGAACGGCATTCGCGACATCTCCGGGGAGGTTCGCAACTCCCTGGACTTCCACCGCTCCCAGGACGGCGGCGGCGAGGTCTCCCACGTGGTGATGAGCGGCCGCGCCCAGGACATCCCCGGCTTCGCCGCGGCGCTCCAGGCCTCGCTTGGCGTGGAGGTCCGGTGTGCGGAGATCACCCTGCCCGCGCAGGAGAGCTCCGAGGAGCTCTCCCCGCACCGTCTGGCGATTGCGACCGGGCTCGCCGCCACTGAGGCTCCGCAATGAGAGCGGTCAACCTGATCCCCGCCGAGCAGCGAACCGGCCAGCCGGTTGGCGCGGGTCGCTCACAGGGTGGCGCCTACGCCGTGCTCGTCCTGGTGGGCGGGCTCGCGCTGATGGCCTACGCCTACGGGAGCGCACAACGTCAGGTCTCGAGCAAGCGCGGCCAGGTCGCGTCGCTGACCGCGCAGGCGCAGCAGGTCACGGCGACGGCCGAACGCCTGGCGCCCTACACCAGTTTCGTCGCGCAGCGCGAATCGCGCACGCAGGCGGTCAAGTCGCTGGTGGACTCGCGCTTTGACTGGGCACACGTCTTCCACGAATTCGGCCGGGTGCTCCCAGCCGGCGTCTCGGTCACCGCGCTGGCGGGCCAGGTCGGCTCCACGACCGTGACCCCGGCTTCGTCCTCGAGCACCGGCTCCCCATCGTCCTCGAGCCCCGGATCGGCGACTCCGCCGGGCAGCGTCCCGACGTTCACCCTGTCCGGCTGCGCCACCAGTCAACCGACGGTCGCGCTCACGCTGCAGCGCCTGCGCCTGATCGACGGCGTCAAGGAAGTCTCGCTGCAGAGCTCCACGGCGGGACCGAAGAGCTCCGGCTCGAACGAAGGCGCGAGCAGCGGCGGCTGCAGCTCCGGCGACCCCGTCTTCTCGGTGCAGATCAGCTTCGATCCGCTACCCAGCCAATCGGAAGTGGCAGCCGCGACCAAGACGGTCTCAGACCGGCAGAGCAAGCGCTCACCAACGGGCACAGCCGGCTCGACCGGGAGCAAGGGACGATGACCGGGCGCGACCGCATTGTGATCATGGTGATCGTCGTCGCGGTGCTGCTCGGGGCGGTGTGGGTCGAGGTCGTCTCGCCCGAGCGCAAGCAGGCGAGCCAGCTCGACGGCCAGGTGGCGAGCGCGCAGTCGCAGCTCGCAAGCGCTGAAGGTCAGGCGGCGAGCGCGCGAAACGCCGAGTCCCAGTACGCGGCTGCGTACACGGCGACCGTCGCTCTCGGCAAAGCGGTGCCGCCGAGCCAGGAAGTGGCGTCGCTGATCGACCAGCTGACGCGAGCCTCCGCTCAGAAGGATGTCTATTTCTCCTCGATTTCCAACGGGGGCAGCAGCGCATCGGCAACTGCGGCCACAAGCCCGAGCGTCGCCTCCGCCGGCCTCAGCCAGCTGCCGTTCACATTCACCTTCGAAGGCAGCTACTTCGATCTCGAACACCTCTTCAGCCAGCTCGCCGACTTCACCAAGGTCGGCGCCTCGGGCGAGATGGAAGTCAGCGGTCGTCTGTTGACGATCCGTAGCGTCTCCCTTACGCCCGTGAGCTCCGGCTCGGGGACCGGCCCCTCCGGCAATCTCAGCGGCTCGATCACCGCCACCGCCTACGTGCTGCCCGGCCAGAGCCTGACGGGCTCGGCAACCGCCGTCTCGCCAACCGGCGCCGGCCCGAGCGCCACCACCTCCAGCTCGCCGGTATCCCCGGCGGTCGTGAAAGTGAACCCGTGAACGAGTTCCTCGGATCACTGAAGGCGGATCTGCTCGACCGGCGCCTGCTGCCGCTCGTGGCGTTGGTCGCGGTTGCGCTGGCGGGCGCGATCGCCTATGCGGTTCTCGGGGGCGGCTCAAACGCTGCCGCGCCGACGGCTGGCACTCCCAACGCGAGCGCTTCGAGCCCGAGTGGTCTGGCGACTACCCAGACAACCCCTGAAACAGCGGTCGCAGAGGTGACGAGTGGTGCCGCGGTGCAGCATCACGGCAGCGCTCACGACCCCTTCACCCCGCTGCCCGGCGCGACGCCCAAGCCGGCCTCGACCAGCAGCTCCTCGGGCTCGACGACGAGCGCCAGCTCCTCGAGCTCCAGCTCGGGAGCCAGCTCGTCGGGATCGAGCCCCTCCTCCGGCAGCGCTGGCGGGTCGACGCCCTCGAGCCCGTCCCGGCCAAGCACCCCCTCCAAACCGACGACGCCGGCAAAGCCGAAGACCATCTACCACGTGGCTGTGATGTTCGGCCAGCTGCCCGTCACCGCCACCACGCCGCTGACGCCCTACGAGAACCTGAAAGTGATGACGCCGCTGCCGTCGAGCACGCAGCCGCTGATCGTCTTTCGCGGGGTGACGGCCGGCGGCAAGAGCGCGACCTTCACGCTCGTGGGCGAAGCGATCCTGCATGGCGAAGGAGCCTGCCTGCCGAGCGCGACCCAGTGCGAAGCGATCGACCTGCGGTCCGGCAAGGTAGAGCAGCTCGACTACCTCTCGCCGGCGGGCCAGACGCTCAGCTACGAACTGAAGGTCGTGAGCATCAGCTCCGAAAAGGCGTCCACCGCCTCCGTCAAGCACGCGCTTGACGACGAGTCCAAGGCGGGCCGCGAACTGCTCAGTCACGACGGCCTGCTGGCGATTCCCTACCTGCACTACGCCGCTGACGCGGGCGTGCTGGTGTTCGCCGGGCACGGCGCGTTCGCCGCGCGGGCGCACGCCGCGGCGCACAAGCACCGCGGGCGCTGAGCGCTCCCTCGGTGGGCGCCGGCGCGCGCGGCAAATAAGCTAGGGGCCGTGGAGCTCCGTCTGATAACCGCCGGCGAGTCGCACGGCCCTGGCCTCACGTGCCTCGTCGAGGGCATGCCCGCGGGTCTGGAGCTCTGCGCGGAGGACCTCAACCGTGACATGGCGCGCCGTCAGCTCGGCCACGGCCGTGGCGGACGGATGAAGATCGAGCGCGACACCGCGGAGGTCACCGGCGGTGTGCGCCACGGACACACGCTGGGCGGCCCGATCGCCTTGCGGGTGGACAACCGCGACTACGCCAATTGGGAGGAGCGGATGAACCCGTGGCCGGTGGCCGGGGATCTCGCGGAGGTTCATCTGCCGCGCCCGGGCCACGCCGACCTGGTGGGCACGCAGAAGTACAAGCAGTCGGACGTGCGCAACATCCTCGAGCGCGCCTCCGCGCGCGAGACCGCAGCTCGCGTGGCGGGCGGGGGCGTGTGCAAGGCGTTCCTGCGCGCGCTCGGCGTGAGCGTGTCCTCGCATGTGATCCAGATCGCCTCCGTCCACGCCCCGGAGCGCGAGCGTGCGCTGAGCGTTGAGGACTTCGCCGAGGTCGACAGCTCGCCGGTGCGCTGCCTGGACACGGACGCCTCGAAGGAGATGGTTCGCGAGATCGACCGGCTGCGCAAGGCCAACGAGTCGCTGGGCGGCGTGTTCGAGGTGCAGGCGTTCGGCCTGCTGCCGGGGCTCGGCTCGCACATCTCCTGGGAGGAGCGCCTCGATGGGCGCCTGGCGATGGCGATCTGCTCGATCCAGGCG
>JBOGXX010000223.1:0-1952 GCA_050696475.1 Solirubrobacteraceae bacterium
GGCGAGGTGCCTCCGGGGCCCGTGCCGGCGGCGGCGCTCACGCTCGACGGCACCGCGCTGACGGCGCTCGCCGCCGTCGCGCTCGCGTTCGCGCTGGCATGGCTGCTGTGGGTCGCGCTGGTGCGGCGCCTGCGCTGGCGAGCACCGCCCGCGCCGCAGCTGGCGGGGCTGTCTGTCGTGCTCGTAACGATCCCGCTCGCCGTCATCGCCTGGCTGGGCGACCCGCTGACGGCGCTTTTGGCGCTACCGGCCGTCCACCTGTGGCTGCTGATCGCCTCGCCGCAAGCGATCGCTCTGGGCAAACGCTCGTGTCGTCTTTTATCTCTGGCGCTGGTCGCGATCGGCGTGCTCCCGCTGGCCCTGCTGATCCTCTCCTACGCCAGCCAGCTGGGCCTGGGCGGTGGCGAGGTGGCGTGGACGGGGCTGTTGCTGCTTGCCGGGGGCTACGTGGGCTTCTGGGCGGGCCTGCTTTGGAGCGTCGCCTTCGGCTGCATCGCCGCCGCGGCGATGCTCGCCGTCAGAGGCGCCCCGGACGTTCCCGTGACGGAGCGCGGGACCCCCGTGGCGGTCACGATTCGCGGGCCCATGAGCTACGCCGGGCCGGGATCACTTGGTGGTACGGAGTCCGCTCTGCGACTATAGAAAGGCCGTGTCAGAGCTCAAACTCACGCCAGCGCCCGCCGCAGGCCTCCCGACCTCGGACGACGGCGTTGGCACCCCGGAGGACCGCCGACCCGCCATCGCGCGCGTGCTGCGCGTTGGCGCCGTGGCGCTGATCGTGCTCGGGGCCCTGGCGCTCCTGGACGCGGTCGTCACGCTCGTTTGGCAGGAGCCGGTCACGGCGCTTTACGCGCTTTTGGAGCAGGATCATCTCGGCGGCGAGCTGCGCAAGGTCGAACGCGCTGCGCCGACCCCGGTCGAACAGCGTGTCCTGGCGAGTCTCTCCGACGAGCGCAGTCGCATCCGATACCTCGCCAGCCAGGCCCAGCGTCACACAGCCAACGGCGCGCCGATCGGGCGTATCTGGATCCCGCGGGTCGACGCCAGCTACATCGTCGTCGACGGCACCGACACCGCGGACCTCATCAAGGGTCCCGGCATCTACAGGGAAACCCACTTCCCGGGTGTGCCGGGGACGACGGCGATCGCCGGGCACCGCACGACCTGGCTGGCGCCGTTTCGCGAAATCAACTTCCTCAAATCGGGCAACCACATCGTGCTGAAGATGCCCTACGCGCAGTTCACCTACACGGTCAGCGCTCAACGGGTCGTCTCGCCCGGCGACGTGCCCGCCGCGGTCTCTGAAGTCGGCTACACGCGCCTGGTGCTGTCCGCATGCACACCTGTCTTCAGCGCCGCCAAACGCCTGCTGATCTATGCGCGCCTGACCCGCACCGTCCCGGAGGGCGCCGCCCGCGTGCTGCCCGGGGGGGCCATCCCACATCCGATCGAAGCCCAAGCGAGCGCCCGGCATGTCCCGGCTGCGGCGCACCCGCTAGAAGGCGTGCTCGTATCCCTCGATCCGCACAGCGTCGCCCCGGTCGTCTGAGAGCGTCAGGCCCGCGGGCCCGTCGTGCGCCTCGCCGATCCAGGCGACGGGCACCTCGCCAAGCTCCCGCAGCGCCCGCTCGATCTCCGTGCGATCGCCGGCGCCGGCGCAGAAGCACAGCTCATAGTCTTCGCCGCCCGCGGCGGCCAGTCGCCACGGCGGCACCTGGAGGGCGCGGGCGACTTGCTCAACCCCGTCCTCGAGCGGCAGGGCGTGCAGCTCGATACGCAGATGCAGGCCGCTGGCGCGAGCGATGTGAGCGGCATCGGTTGCCAGCCCATCGGAGAGGTCGATCATGGCGTGGACGCCCGCCGCTGCCAACGCGCGGCCCTCTCTCAGGCGAGGCAGCGGGTGGCTGGCGCGAAACAGCGCGGCACCGGCGCCCGGGATCGAGCGCGCGGCT
>JBOGXX010000224.1:0-5088 GCA_050696475.1 Solirubrobacteraceae bacterium
CTCGAGCCGCGTTCTGCGGAGCTCCGGGGACGCGCTGCCGGGGCTGTACGCGGCGGGTGAGGTGGCAGGCTTCGGCGGCGGCGGGGTTCACGGCTACCGCTCGCTGGAGGGCACCTTCCTCGGCGGCTGCATGTTCTCCGGACGCGCCGCAGGGAGGGCGGCGGCGGCTGAGCTCAGATGACGACGCGTCCGCCACGCGCGATCGTGGCGTCGCTGTGGCTGGAGAGCGCGGCTTCGAAGGCATCGGGGTCGTCGGGTGTGAGGAATGGGCGGACTGGCCGTCCGAGGTCCAGCACGAAACCGACCCGCTTGCGCGGCCGCGCGGGGTCTAAGTTCGCCCAGTAGCGCGGGTTGGCGGTGCCCCATATGCGCCCGCGCCCCGTCAATGCACCCAAGTTGACGCGCCGAATCGAGCGAATCCTCGCGTACGGAATCTGCTTGCTGGCCCATGGCGCGCCATCCGCTTCGCGCTATCCAGTTGCGAAGTAGTGGCCTTGATCGAGGTCCGCGATCAGCCCCGGCTGTGTCGGCTCCCAACCGAGCAGCTCGCGAGTGAAGGCGCTGGAGACGGGAGCGTCGAGGCCGAAGAAGGCGCCGATCCATCCGAAGTGCGCGCCCGCCTCCGCGGGCGCGACGGAAACCAGCGGCACGTCGAGGTGCCGGCTGATGACATCGGCGATTTCGCGGGTTCGCACGCCCCCCTCTGCCGCGGCATGCAGCGTGGATCCCGCCGGTGCCTCCAGCGCGAGACGGAAGAGGCGCGCGGAGTCGAGCCGGTGCACGGCGGGCCAGCGGCTGGCTCCGTCGCCGATGTAGCCGGAGGCGCCTTTCTCGCGGGCGATGGCGATGAGGGTCGCGATGAAGCCGCTGTCGCCGTCGCCGTGGTTGGTAGGCGGGAGACGCATCACCGACGAGCGGACGCCGCGCGCCGCGAGGGACAGCGTCAGCTCGGCGGTGGCATGGCGGACAGCCGGACCTCCACCGATAGCGCCCGCGGCGGTGTCCGCTGCGTGCCCGTCCCGCTCGGTGGCCACGCGCCCGGGTGCCACTCCGAGCAATCCGGAGGCGAGCACGAACGGCCGATCTGAGCCGGCGAGCGCCTCGCCAAAGGTCTCGACGGCGCGACGATCGGCATCGGCGGCGCCCTGGAAGTCTCCCGAGAAGGCGAGGTCGTGCTTGAACGCGAGGTGGATCACGCCGTCGCAGGCGACAGCCGCCTCCCGCAGGCCGTCAAGCTCGTCGAGCGTGCCGCGCTGCACCTCCGCGCCGGCGGCACCGAGGGCCTCGGCTGAGGCGGCCGAGCGGGCGAGCCCGATCACCTGATGACCGCCGCGGAGGAGCTCAGGGACAACGGCGGAGCCGATCCAGCCGGACGCGCCGGTGAGGAAGATACGCATGGGAAACCTCCAGATGGTCGACCGCCCCGGCCCGCGTCACGAGCAACCAGACGGCCCGATGTCAGTTACTGCCATCAACATAGCAGGCGATGTCAGCGGCTGCCGTCGATAGCATTGTGACATGGGGCGCTGGCAGCCAGACGCGCGAGGTCGCCTGCTGAAGGCGGCGCTGGAGCTGTATGGGGAGCACGGGTTCGAACAGACCACCGTGGCGCAGATCGCGCTACGCGCGGGTCTGACGGAGCGCACGTTCTTCAGGCACTTTGCGGACAAGCGGGAGGTCCTGTTCGCGGGTGCGAGCGCGCTGCAGGAGCGCATGGTGAGCGCCGTCGCCGCGGCACCCGAGGGCGCCACGCCGATTGAAGCGGCGGCGGCGGGGATCGAAGCCGCAGGTGCTCTGATCCAGGAAGGTGGCGAGCTCCCGCGACAGCGCCGGTCGATCATCGCTGCGAGCGTGGAGCTGCAGGAGCGCGAGCTGATCAAGCTCGCGGCGCTGGCTTCGGCGCTCGCGGACGTCCTGCGCCGCCGCGGTGTCAGCGAGCCCATGGCGAGCCTGGCGGCGGAGGCCGCCGTTGCGGCGTTCAAGATCGGATTCGATCGCTGGGTCGATTCGGGCAATGAGCGAGACCTCCCTCAGACGATCCGCGCGTCGCTCGAGGCATTGAAGGCCGTGAGCGCGGGCCGGACCTAGGCCTCGCGGACCTGGTTCCTTCGCCGCTCAGCAGCGCCCGCGGGACGCGCTGCCGGAGCGATGTAGCTCGTCGCGCAGCGGCCGGCTGAGCTGTGTTGCAAGCGGGAGCGCCATCAACGTAGCCTCGGAGACGACGATGCCGTTGGCGGCCAACGACTCGATCAGGCCGGCCCACGCCAGATGTGGCGGGCGATGCTCACCCAGCCCGAGCATCGTGCGAACGTGGGACTCGATCTGTCGTTGACCGCGCGGGTCCGCACTCTCCCGGCCGGAGACACCACATGAGCCTCTGCGGTCGTTCTGGCCGCCGGTCAGCGGTCGTTCCAGCCGGCGCCGGTCGCTTCGTACTCCTCGACCCGTGCCCGCATCAGCGCCCTCAGGAGCTCCCTCGGCAGCTCGCGCTCGTAAGGCAGCTTGACGAAGCCCGCACCAGCCTCAAAGCCGGCGGCCTCGACCGCAGCCTTTTGGGTCGCGAAGAACGGTGGCGGGAAGCGCAGCGAGCAGTGGCGCTTGAAGTTCTGAAGCATCCATAGGCTCGTGCTCTTGCGGCGGACGTACACCGGCAGGTTCCACTTCAGCTCCTCCCGCGCCTGCGCGTCGGCCTCGAGGCTCAGCTCGCGGAGCGCCTCGAGGTGCGGCCGCTGGACGTCGCCTAGTTGCGCGAAGAAGTCATCGACACTCGCGCGTTTGGGCATCGGCATCGCATCAGCCTACCCCCTGCAGAGTGCGTTGCTGGCCTCACCCCGGCCGTGGCGGACACGTAAAGCACAAGGAGGATCGTCAGGTCAGGTGCCTCGACTGTCCGACCGGCTCTGATCGAATCACCATCAGTAGATCTCGAGCGTGTGGGTAGGCGCGGCGAGCGGGTCCAGTAGCCGGTTGCCTGGGAAGAGGACATGGGCCTGCACCCGGCCCCCGGGCAGCCGCGAGCGTACGGAGAAGCGCACGCGAAGCGAAAACGTGCAGTCTCCCGTTATTGCGGCGAGGCGATGACTGATCGTGTCCTTGCCGACCTTGAAGGTGACGGAAATGATCCCTTGGCACGCGGCCGCCCGCGGGAGCGACGGCGGCGGGACGAGCGTTCCGGACACGGCAACCACGTCGGGGAGCCGCCGCCGCGCGGAGCGCGAGAACCTGACATCGAGTCCGCTCGGCGTCAGGCGCCCGGCGAACGTCGTCGCGAAGCTCTGATCGGATCCGGCGCTGAGTTCCCCGGCTTCGTTGACTGCGACGAGACGATAGTGAAAGACCTGAGCACTCTGCAGCCCGGCCACGGATGCGCGCACCGCACGCGGCAGGCCGGCCGCGAGTGGCTGGCTGATCGTCTGAAACTCATACGGCAGGCTGGTGCCGAATTCGAAGAAGTAGCGCAGGCTGGAGACATACGGGGTGATCGTGCCGGTGAGCAGCGCTTCGTGTGCGCTCACTGCGCTCGCCGGACCCGTCACGACCACTGGGGTTGCACCCAACGGCGGGGCGACCCCGGCCGTCTTGAAAGTCATATCTTCTCCGGCGCAGGAGCCGCCGAGGTTGGTGGCGATGATCCGGAAATGGTAGGTAGTGCCCGGCTGCAACCCTGTGACGCTCGCGGTCACGATCTGGTAGGTGATCGGCGGTTCGAGGCTTTCCATCGGACTCTCACCGGCGTATTGGGTGGAGACGCCATACTGGAACGCGTAGGTCGTCGCCTGCCCCTCCGGATCGATCGCGGCCTCCAACGTGGCGGTCGTGTCGGTGACTTCGTTGGCCGTGGCTGTTTCCACGACGGGCGCGTTGGCGGCGAGCGCAACCGACGCGACCGCCAGCATCCTCAGCGCAACGACAGCCGTGGCCAGCAGCGACAGCGCGACGACCGCCACGCGCGTATCAGTCCGGCTGACCCCGTTCACGGTGAGGGCTCAGCGGGCGCGAATGCCGCTGTCCAGAATGACGTTGTGTCCGAGCATCTCGAACTGACCCTACATCAGCCAGGAGACGCAATCGCACTGCCGGACCGGCCCGCTCAGCGGCCTCTCCGGCCGGCGCGTGGGACCGTGGTTCGCCTGCGCACGGAGCCTGCGCGGAGGCTAGCTGATCTGTTCGGCCAGGGCGACAATGATCCCGGGCCACGGAGGGGTTTTCGCCCGTGTTCACGGGCACGATCGCGACGCGCGCTGGCCAGGTGTCGCTGATGCACACCCGATCAAGGTGAGCCACACCGCACGCGAAAGCGTTCTCCGCTCAAATTCGGAGTCCAACGGGGCAACCATAGGAGGGGCTGATGATCGTCGTGATTGGTAGGGTCAAGGCCGACGCGGAGGAGCGAGAGGCGATGATTCGCAGCGGACAGGCGCTCGCCGCAGCCTCGCGCGGCGAGGCGGGGTGCATCGACTATCGCCTGTATGAGGACACCGAGAACGAGGACGAGTTTGTGTTCGTCGAGGAATGGGCGAGCGACGAGGCTCTGAAGCAGCACTTCAGAACCACGCACATGGCCGAGTTCATGCGCTCGGCGCCGGCGATGCTCGTCGCGGCGCCCGACGTCAAATTCCACGAGATCGCCAACACCCGCGACCTGTCTGAGGTGAGCGAAGGGTGAGCCGGACGGCCGCCGTGACCTGACTACCAGGAGACGAGTACGAACAGCACCCGCGCCGCCCGTCAGCTTGCAGGTGGCGCGGGGGAGACGACCGTGCCGGCGCCGACCGTCATGTCGAAGTCCAGCTGGCAGGTCAGGCGTGTCGTCTGGTCGGCGACGCCGAGCTCGTTGGCGATCGGGTGACTGTCGAGCGGATGGATCGTGATCGTCCACTCGCTCAGCGACGGGCACCAGCGGAGGTTCGAGATCTGCGCTGGCGCCTCGACCACCGCCTGGTAGCAGGCAGTGTCGGCCGCGCCGGCGTCGCGGAACTGCTTGAGGAACACCTGCCGGACACGGCCATCGAGGAGCGCTTCGAGGAGGCTGGCGATCAGCCCGAGCTCGCCGGCCGCAGGCCCGGCGCCCGCGCCGGCGCCCGCGCG
>JBOGXX010000225.1:0-2228 GCA_050696475.1 Solirubrobacteraceae bacterium
TGCGAGCAGCGCGCAGCTGAAGAACGGGAGCGCGCAGCTGAGCGTCCACAGGACCCAGCGTCCAACCGGCAAACGCCGACGACGAGCCCGGGCGAGCCCGTCAACGACCGCCACGAGCGACGGCAGCAGCAGCGTGATCACCAGCAGCCGCAGGACCCACATCGGCAGCGTCTTGTGCGAGATGGCGATACCCGTCTGCATCGAGGCAGAGACGCTGGGCGAGCTGTCCAACGCGTCGATCGCGCTCAGCACGGCGCGGCCGAACCCTTCCAGGCGTTCCATGCTCACCGCCTCGCCCGACGCGGGACCGCGTTCGCCGGAGACCTGGACCAGGACGGCCGGCACGCCGGCGGCGTTCAGCACGGCCTGTTCGCCGAGCGCCATCGGGAAGACGAGATGCGAGAGCTGGGCTGCCGCGCTGGGAGCGCCGGCGCTGGTGCCGACCTGCTGGCCGATCGCTGCGGCGACCGTCCGCTGCAGCTGCAGTGGAGCGGAGCCGATCCCGTCGGAGAAGGGCACGACGAAGGGCCGGCCCATGCGCTCGCCGGCGACGTCACCGATCGCGATCGCCGCGTCGAACGGCCGGTGCAACTCGGACAGGAGCTGCCGCGCGCCGCCGTCGCCGCCGCTGCCACCGCTCGTCGAGGCGATCACGATCGTGCGCTTGGTCTCGCGTGTGGCGAACACCCGAGCCAGCTCCAGCAGGGCGGCGGTGCCGGAGAGCTCCGCACGCGAGCCGCGTCCCGCGGCGTCGCGGTGGGCGAGGATCAGGATCGGCGTCTCGCTGGTGGACCCGGCGCGCTCCGCGACGATGTTGCTCAGCCACCTTTCGCCGTCGATCGTCTGTGCCTCGAAGCGATACGTGTGCACGGAGAAGCCACCGCCCGCGACGCCGCCCAGCCCTTTGAGGGTGCTCTCCACGTGGCGCGCCAGCTGCTCCTCGCCGCGGCTGCCCGGGCGACGCTCCGGGAACTGCGTGGCCATCGAGTTCAGTTCCGCGAACGCCGGCGCGCCTTCGAAGGCATCGGGGGCCAGGCTCGAGCCGAGCGCCCCCGGACGCGCCCCGAGCGAGAAGGCGGCAATCGCAAGCGCGAGCAGAAACGGCACGAAGGCGGCGCGGTACAGGCGCCCGTTCAGCATGCCTAGACCATAACCAGCGTGTCGGCTCCGCGCGGCCTACCGACATCCGCAGCGGCAGGGCGCACCGCAGCGCCCATTGGCGCGGCTCCGGGCGCCGGTTTAGGTATCGTGGCGCCGCGTGCTCCAGCCCGTAGCCGTTGCCAATAAGACCCTTGCCGACTACACGCACATCTGCGGGCGCGAGCTAATCGCGGAAATCCGCGAGTTGGCCGAGCCGCTGCAGGGCAAGCGCGTGGTCCACATCTCCGCGACCGCCTTCGGCGGCGGCGTCTCGGAGATCCTCTACACGCTCGTGCCGCTGATGCGCGACGTGGGCCTGGACTGCGAGTGGCAGGTCATCTACGGGCGCGAAGAGTTCTTCAACGCGACCAAGCTCATGCACAACGCGCTCCAGGGCGCCTCCCAGGACCTCGACGAGGAGCAGTGGGCCACGTGGCTGCGCTACAACGAGATGAACGCTGGCGAGCTGACCGGCGGCTGGGACGTTTGCCTGGTGCACGACCCGCAGCCGGCTGCCTTGTGCCAGCTCGTCCCGGAGAAGGCCAAGGGCTGGGTCTGGCGCTGTCACATCGACGTCTCGACACCCAACCCCGACACGATCGCCCGGCTGCTGCCCTACATCCAGCAGTATCCGCAGTCGCTGTTTCACATGCAGGCGTACGTGCCCGCAGGGATGCAGGGGCACGTCAACGTCGTGCCACCGGCGATCGACCCGTTGACGCCGAAGAACATGGCGCTCTCACCCGAAGACGGCGCATTCGTGTGTGCGCAGTTCGGTGTCGACGTCGATCGGCCGCTGATCTGCCAGGTCTCGCGCTTTGATCCGTGGAAGGACCCGCTGGGCGTGATCGACGCCTATCACCAGGTCAAGGAGTCGATGCCCGAGGTGCAGCTGGCGCTGGTGGGCTCGATGGCCAGCGACGACCCGGAGGGCTGGGACTACTTCAATGCCACCGTCGCACATGCAGACGGCGACTCGGACATCCACATCCTCAACAACTTCAACAACGTCGGCGCGATCGAGGTCAACGCGTTCCAGTCCCACGCCGACGTGCTGATCCAGAAGTCCACCCGCGAGGGCTTCGGAC
>JBOGXX010000226.1:0-10076 GCA_050696475.1 Solirubrobacteraceae bacterium
ATCGCGGCCCACGCGATCGACGCGGGCATGGCGGTGGTCGTGGTCGACCCGAAGGGCGACCGCGACATGTGCGAGCAGCTGCGCGCCGCCGCGTTCAACGCGGAGCGGTCGTTCATCGAGTGGACACCCGACGGCGATCGCATCTACAACCCGTTCGCGCGCGGCAGCGCCAGCGAGATCGCCGACAAGGCGCTCGCGGGGGAGCGCTTCAGCGAGCCTCATTACCTGCGCCAGGCTCAGCGCTACCTCGGTCATGCTGTGCGGGCACTGCGCTGCACCGAGACCGAGGTCAGCCTGCGGGCGATCGTCGAGCAACTCGATCCTGCCCGGTTGGAGGCGCTCGCCCGCGAGCTTCCTCGCGCGCAGGCCGACCGGACATTCGCGTATCTCGACTCCTTGTCCGCGCGCCAGCGGAGCGAGCTGGCCGGCGTACGCGACAGGCTTGCGATCGTCACCGAGTCCGACGTCGGGCCGTGGCTGGAGCCGGGTACGCCGGGCGCGGGCCGCTTCGAGCTGCTCACCGCGGTGCGTGAGCGCGCGATCGTCTACTTCAGCCTGCAGTCGGATCGCCGGCCCCTGTTGAGTCAGATGCTCGGGGCGGCGGTCGTCCAGGACCTGCAGACCGCTGTGGCGGCGTGCCAATCCCGGCCCGTACCCACACTGGTGGTGATCGACGAGTTCTCGGCGATCGCCGCGGAGCAGGTCGTCAGGCTGTTCGGCCGCGCCCGCTCCGCCGGCTTCAGCCTGCTGCTCGGGACCCAGGAGCTGTCCGACCTCAGGCTTCCCGGCCGCGAGCGGCTGCTGGAGCAGGTGCTCGGCAACCTCTCGGTTCTGATCGCCCACCGTCAGGTCGTGCCGAGCTCAGCGGAACTGATCTCGAGCGTCGCAGGCACCACGGGTGCGTGGCGCGTCTCGCGTCAAAGCGACGGCAAGACCACCCGCACCCGCGGCCGAGAGCCTGTGCTCGATGCGGGGCGGGTGCTGAGCCTGGGGCGCGGCTGGGCAGCCGTCCTCGTACTCGAGCACGGGGGATCCACACAGATCGGGCGGATCTTCCCACCGCAGCGCTGACTCGCAGCGACCGCAAAGTCAAGACCGCACCCGCTGGCCGATGCGCCACTCGGCGATCGGCCGGCGAACGGTCCTGCTCGTAAACGAGAGAACAGGAGAACAAGAGATGTCTGTCAGAACCGCAACGAAATCGGATGCGAGATATTCGTCCGAGCTGCTGGAGGTCGTACGCTGGACCGGGCGCCTCGGCGCCGTCACCGCGGAGGCCATGGCGCATCATCAGCAGCGACCGCTCGCCTCGGCGCGCGCCCTGTTGCTGAGCGGCGAGCGCGCGGGGCTGGTCCGCCGCAGTCGTGTGCTTGCAAACGCACCGACGCTGTATGCGGTCACCGGCGCAGGCCTGCGCGCTGCGGGTCTGCGTGGGCTGGAGCCATCGCGTGTGAGCGTCGCCAACGCACCGCACGCGATCGCCAGCGCCGCGGCGGCTGCGGCGCTGGAGCGCGCGTACCCCGATCACGAGGTGATGGGAGAGCGCGAGCTCAGACGTGAGGAGCGCGAGACGGGCCATGCGCTCGCAAGCGCACCGATTCGGGTGGGGGGCGACGGCGCGCTGCACCGTCCCGACCTGGTGCTCTGGCCGACCGGCTCCGGTGGGGCGCTGCCGGTCGCAGTCGAGGTGGAGCTGACAGCAAAGTCGCCGCGACGACTGCTGGAGATCTGCCGGGCGTGGGCGCGCTGCCGCTGCGTCGCCGGCGCTCTGTACCTGACCGCCGCGGAGGTGCGTCGGCCGCTCGCGCGGGCGATCGACGCTGCACAGGCGCATGAGCGGGTCGTGGCCGTCGCCCTCGATGCGCTTCTTGCCGGGGAGACGTCGTCGCAGCCAGCGCCCGCGTGTACCGTCCCAAGCGAGACGTAGCTTGGCGGCAGGGGGGTCAACCATCGAGCACATGGAGACCGATCATGGCCTACTTCACCATCAACCGCGTCGTCATCGTTGGGCGTCTCACCCGCGACCCCGAGCTGCGCGCGCTGCCCTCGGGCACGAGCGTCTGCAGCCTGCGGATCGCATGCAACTCCAGCCGGCGCGAGGCCGACGGCGAGTTCGTCGAGCGACCGAACTTCTTCGACGTGAGCGTCTACGGCGCTCCCGGAGAGAGCGTCGGCCATTACATGCGCCGAGGCAGTCGCGTGGCAATCGACGGACGCCTCGAGTGGCGTGAGTGGGAGACCGCCGAGCACGAGCGCCGCCAGGCGGTGAGCGTGGTCGCGGACACAGTCCAGTTCCTGGACAGTCCTGGCGAGCGGAGCGTCGATCTGCGACCGGACGATGGCAGCGAGCACGCGGGCGACGATCACGAGTCGGTCGGCGTGGGAGCGGCGGAGCACGAGCTGGTCTTCTGAGCGGGAGCACCGGCAGAGCCGTCGCTTTCCACCGGCGCCGCAGAGAGCGGGGGACGCCCGAGCCGACGTCCCCCGCCGCTGGCCCCGACGGCCTATTCGCGGTTAAACGGCCGGGTCATCCAACGCGCCTTGTTCATCGAGCAGCGCCCGGGGCTCGACGCTCGCCTCACCCGCGCGGGGATCGCCGTGAGCCACGGCGATGCGCACGTGCGGGGGCAGACGCGGAACGCCGTAGGCGCGAAGAAGCCCCTCGTGCACGTCACGCTCTGCCACGAACAGAATCTGGGCCCTGGCAGGGTACTCCCAGTCGGTCGGATACTCGCCCGGATAGGCACGACATGCGCGCAGGACGAGGTCGGCTGCCCGCGCGCAATCGCGCGCACGGGCACGGTCGCGGCACACGAACACCACAAGCGCGAGCGCCTGCGCGCGCGAGCCGTAGCGACGCGTGTGCGCGGACCAGCCGGTCAGGAAGTGCTCGTAGCGCTGCAGCTTGGCGGTGCCGCGCCCCGCCGCGAGTCGATCGTCGTACTCGATCATGATGTCGACGGCGGGCGTCTGATCGTCGTCGCGGGCGGTCAGCTCCACGATCGCGTCGGGTCTGATCGTCTCAAAGCGCTCAACCTCGACCGACCTTCCGTCTGTGTGACCTTGGAGGAAGTCGTGCGGTGTGCGCCCGCCGGGCAGTCGCAGATCGCTCGGGGACAGCGCGACGCGACCGCCCGAGGTCGAATGGGTGGGCGGCGAGAGCGCGGCGTCCCGGGGGCCGCGGAGCTTCGGGTTCGCGCCCTCCAGAGCCTGCGCGAGCGCCAGCGTCCAGCCTGCAATGTGGACCTCCCGCCGCGTCTGGCGAAGGCTCGTCCAGTCTGCGTCGGCGCCCGGGACTGGCGCGCGCTGCGAAGCGCGTGCGTGCGCTGGCGCATGAGAAAGTGCCGGGCCGAGAACGCCGTGGGCCTCCAGCGCGCTCACTCCGGGCGCGGCGATCACGTGGCACATCGGTATCCCGCCGCCGTCGCTTCGATGGAACTGCAGGCGCTCCACGAGACCGGCATCGGAGACTCGCTTGAGGCGCCGCTGCGTCGTGCTTGCAGCGCGTCCCGCATTGAATCTACGGTGCAACTGGCTGGTGAGCACGTGCCCCATCTCAGCAATCAACGCGAGCATCGCCAGATCCAGGCGGTCGAGCTCGAGCCTCTGCGTGGGCGCCGCGCGCATGACCGGCCGGACGCTGTGAGCGCCGTCCATCTCCACCAGCTCGCGGTAGCTCGCGGTGGGCGCGGACGCCAACGGCTTGGCCGAGCTTTGATCGCGGCGCGGAAGAGCCCGGGCGCTCCCCGGATGCGGGCCGTCGCTCGCGCGCGAGTCATGCGGCCGGAGCTCGCGAGCGTCGCGACGGGCGCGGTCCCAGTGCGGCTGGCGCAGATCACTGAGGTGGCGGGCGCCGCGCTCGATCTGACGAGCGGCGTGCAGCGCAAGCCGCTCGCGGTCGACGGCCAACGGGATCGTCTCAGCCACGAACGGCGGCTGGCGACCCTCGGGGGTCACCCAGCTCGCGATCGCGTGGTGCTTGGGTAGGTGCAGACGCACATCGGGGTGTCCGAGACTTGAGAGTCGCTCGATCCCCGGTCTGATCGTGTCGGAGAACTCGGCCATGGTAAGCGCAGCTGCCGCGCGTGCGTCGGTGGTGGAGGCGGTGGCGAAATAGACGCGATGCGCGAACAGCGCGTCGAGTTGGTCGCGGACCTCGCGGTCCGTCCACTGCGCGTCGGCCTGCCAGCACGCGACGGTCTCGAGGCCGGCGGAGCGCTTCAGCGCCATCGTCTCGGCGAAGCCCCGGTTCAACACCAACGGCGCCTCGTCGACCTTCAGCGCCACAGCCACCCTCTGCTCGGCCGGCACCAGGTCCTGCTGGCGGGCGAGCGCCGCGTCGAGCATCCCGACGAGCAGTTGCATGAGCACGGAGGTGTTCCCCGCGCCCATCGCCCCGAGCGCGCCCTTGACGACGAGCACCTCCCCGTGGGCGATCACCCGATCGAAGTCGACCATCAGCGAGTCGTTGAGGAGCACCCGCTTGATCGAGGCGGAGTTGAGCAGCCGGGCGAGCTTGTTGACCGGCGCGTCCAGCTTCGCCGTGGTGGTGCTACGAGCGTCAGCCAGCTGAGCGCTCAGCTCTGCCGTGAAGAACTCGGATATCTCCTTGAACTCTGGAAGCGCCCGCACACGCGCCCCCACACTGCTCCGGTAGGCATATCCCTCCTCGCCGACAGACAGCAATCGCGCTGCGTCCCACAGCGTGCTGGTGCGATCGTATGCAAGCACAGCGATGATCGCGTTGCGCAGATAGCGGTCTGAGGACGCGCGGATGTCCGCGTCGGTGAAGAGGTTCTTCAACGCCGCCACCACATAGTCGGCGATCACGTCCGCCGGCGCGTGGACTGCCAGCGGGTTGAACCCGCAGGTGGGGTGGGAGAGCTCCAGCAGTGTGCAAGTTCGCTCCGGCGCGACCAGGCTGACGGCGGCATCGGCGGCATCGCCCTTGGGGTCGAGCACGATCACCGCGCAGCACTCGCGGCGCAGGTCCTCGGCGATGCTAGCCACGAGATAGCTTGACTTCCCCTGCTCAACGGTTCCCGGCACAGCGGTGTTCTGCTTGCGCAGCTCAGGGTGGATCGAGACTGTCCCAAGCGCGTCGCGCAAAGTGCCGCCGCCATCATTCGGGCGAAGGATCGTGGGCGAGGCAGGAGCTAGCGGCAGTCCTGTGCGCCGGAAGGGAACCGTCAGGTAGTCGACAGTCGGCAGCTGCCACATGAGCGCGAGCTCAGTCGACGCGAACACGCCCTTGTGGAACGACGGCAGCGGGTTGCCCTCGCCCCTGGCGACGCGCCGGTTGTAGAGGCCCAACAGGCGGTGGCGGATCGTCGTGCCGCGCTCCACGAGCCGGTTCTCGGCGCTCTCGGCGCGCAGCTCGGAGGCGATCCGCTCGCACGCCGCGCGCGTCGGCGCGACCACGCGCAGATCCGCGAAGAAGAGTGGCTTGTGCTGGACCTCGAGGCCGCCACGAAGCTCCACGTCCTCGACCAGCGAGCGGTCACGCACGAACAGGTGCTCTCTGCGCTCGCGCGACAGACGGGCCTCGAGGTGCCTGTAGCGACGCTTGGCGAACCCCTCGAACAGCGTCGGCGTCGGCGTCATCGCGATCTGGAGGAACGCCGGCACGCCGCACGCGCCCATCGCCGTGAGCAGCCTATTCACGATCGGCTGCCGCTCATCCGCGTAGCGCTCGGGCGTCCTGAGCCGCTTGATGAAGTCGGCGTGCTTCTTCAGGCGCAGCACGACCGGCGGGCAGCCGACCGCCGGCGCTGTCGGCTGCAGCCTGCTGTTCGGATAGGCGCTCTGCAGAGCGGCCTCGACCATCCGTGCCTGCTCCTGCGGGCAGCTCACGGCCAGCCAAGCGGCGTTGCGGCTCGGGCGACCTTCGCTGTGCACCTCCAAAGCAAGCGAGGGCTGGCCCAGCAGCAACCTGCGCCACCAACGTCGCAGCAGCAGCTTGTGCAGCACCCCCAGCATGCTCACCAGCTCCTCGGGACTGGCGTGGTCGGTGCGGTAGGCATGCACCTGCAAGCGCACATAGCGACGCCGTGCGCGGGCACATGCACGCACGAGCGCCACGACTACCAACAGCGCCGCTCCGAGCGCGAGCGCCGGCCTGAGCGGCGCCCACGACGAGCTCGCGTGCGCCCAGCCAGCGAGACTGCTGAGGAGAGCGCCTGGGAGCGCCTGCAGCTCACCGCTGGTCCGCTCGCCTCGCAGGAGCCTGCCCGGACCTCCCCGTAGCAGCCAGACAGCCAGCGCGAAGCCCGCGACAAGCGCGAGCAGACCCAGCAGCCGCCACAGCAGGAAGCGAAGCACCTGCCTGTCTCTCCGCCGAGAGGCTGCGCCGGGGACACTCAGCATTCGCGCTTAGCCCGTGCGCCGGGCTCCCCGGGTTCGGATCCTGCGGGTCAGCCCAGGCGGGGGCTGGCGCTCCAAGCTCAGCGTGGTCGCGTCGCTCGCTCCACCCGCGCCCCGCGCGCCGTCAGCTGCCAGGCGTTGGCCGCTCCCTTCTCCCGTCCCTGCCCCTGGTTCTCGACCAGCTTCAGCCGCGCCAGGCGGCTCAGCAGCTTGGAGATCTGTCCCTGGTCCGTGATGCCGGAGCCTTCCGCGATCGCGCGGTTGCTCGCCCCGGGATGCTCGGCGATCACCATCAGCACACGGACCGTCCTGTGGGTCAGGCGCATGTTGAGGCCTTCGAGCGGATCCCTGTGCTGCCGTGCGAGCGACTGCGCGTTGCTCTCGCTTGGCACCTCCATCGACGGCTCGCTGAGCTCGCGCCCCGCTGCGCTCGCGCCGAGGTAGGGCAGCACGATCATGCTCATCAGCGAGCCGAGCAGGCCGGTGAGGCGCTCCTCGCCGTGCTCGAGAACCCGCGTGTGCAGAACCGCGAAGATCGCCCCGACTACGCCTTCGGCGGTCACCTCCGGTGGCTCGCGCATGGCGTCGGTGCCAGCGCGTGCGGGGTCGATGATCTGCGCGAGTTCGTTGAGCACGCTCGCGCGGCGCTCGAGGACGCGCTCACCCGCCCCAAGCGCCTCGACGATGCACAGCTTTGCGAGACCTGGCTCTTCGTCCATGAACAGCAGCAGCCTCGCCAGAGCCGCACGCACGCCGTCTCGCCAAGTGGACTCGCGCTCGTATGCCTCCTGTGCGATCACCCGCGCCTGACTGAGCGCCTGTTCAAACGCCGCGAGGAAGCAGTCCTCCCGATCGGTGAACACTTCGTAGAACGTCTTGCGCGAGACGCGAGCCCGGCCGATCACCTGCGCGACCGTCATCCGCGCAAAACCAACCTCCTCCACCGCCTGGACGGCAGCCGCAAGCATGCGGCTGCGCTGTATCTGCGTCACCTGCCCGCGAGCCAGCCCCCCTGGCCCGGGGCGCAATCGCGGTGTTGCAGCGCGTGCTTTGTACATGAGAGTCACATCTTCGCGCCTGGAGCATCAGGCCGTCGTCCCGATCGAAGCTCGCCACCGCGCCGCTGGATTCTTCCTCGCTGGTCTGCGGTCGCTCCCGGCATGGGTGCGACAGCCTCGCCGGCATCGAGGACCTCTGACAACCCGTTGCGTAGCGCCGATTCGCATTGGAGGGAAAGCCGGAGCGGCAGACTGCCTGTCGGGCCTGCGCCGATCCCCCGGAGGGCGGTGAGCACGCGGCGGCTCACGAACGATCTAGACTCAATACGCCCAATGGAATCGCCGATCCTGATCGACCTCTGGACGGTCGACCCCTCGCAGCGGGTTGAGCTGTCCCGACAAATCTCCGACGGAGTGCGAAACGTGATCGTCGGCCACCGAGGTTTCGTGTCTGCGCAGCTTTACGAAAGCACCAACGGCGACACGATGATGGTGACGGTGCGCATGCGAACGATCAAGGAGCGCCAAGAGCTCACGGATTCGCCTGAGGCGCACGGCCTGCTGCGCGAGCTTGGAGCGATCGCGCATTCCCACATGCGCCTGTTCCGGCTGGTTGAGAATTTTGGCGAGCCTGAGGACGCCGCGTGATCGGCTGCTGTGACCAGGGGCCGGCGGCTATAGCCTTCGCGCTCGATGCGCAAGCCTCCACGTGAAGTGAGCATCAATGCGACCGGTCGTCTCGACCATATGGATCGCTCTACCTCCTGAGCAGGTCTTCCCGTACGTCACCGACCCGTCGCGGCTCGGCAACTGGCAGGAGAGCGTGGTGAGCGGTGGCTCATGGCAACGAAGCGACCTGCACATACCGTTGACCTCAACGCTGCCGCTTGCGGCAAAGCGGACGCACCGCTTTCGCAGGCGAGCGTTTGTCAGTGACTCAAGACGGTGGAGCAAGTCGGGCTTCGGCCCGAGTTGGCTCGAAGAGCTCGATCGGGTTACCGGCAGGATCCTCGACGAGCACCTGCTTGCCACCGGCGCCGGTGACGATCTCGTTGCGAAAGTGCGCGCCGTGCTCACGCAACTCCTCGACCGTGGCCTGGAGGTCGTCAACCTCAAGCTGGAAGCGATTCCAGCCGCCGGGCTGAGGAAGCGCGCCGTCGGGCATCGCCTGGCCGCCGCCAGCGCCGCCGCCCGGCGCGCTCAACACGAGCCGCAGATCTCCGCGAGAGAGCATCGCGAACGTGGGAGCGGGGTGCATGTCCTCGTGAAAGCCGAGCCTGTCGCAATAGAACTCGATCGCAGCGTCGACGTCATCGACGATGTAGCGGACGCTCACTGTGGCCATGGCTGCTCCTCTCGTCAGGTGTGGATCTGTAGAACGTAGTCGTTTCGCAACCGGAAATCTCGCCGCGCCGCCTGAAGCCCCGTCACGCTCCCCGTTGGGATCAGACCGCATCCCGCTGGGCTGGCCCTCGCGCTTCTGCTGACTTGCCGAGTGATCTCGGAGCGGCGGCAAGCGACGCGCCGAGCAACGAGCCTCTCCTCACCAACGGCTGCCACTGCCGACCGTTCTCCTTCGCAGGACGGATGCGGAGGGTGAGCTGCGCGCCGCCGTGCTTTGCGGCGCTCCCGGGTCCGGTCAGTCCGGCTGGGGCGCACTGGAGCCGCGCTGAGCGTGTGACCCGCTCACGGCTCCGTGCAGCGCGATCGCGCTGCCACATGCGCCGATCGCGGCGCCGAGCGCGATCAGCGTTCCCGCGAGTAGGAGTGGCGCGGTGACCGGTGAGGCGGGCCCGTGGAGCCCGACACCGTGGAGCACCCACGGCGCGGCGCTCGCGAGCGTCGCCCACCACACCCCGACGGCCGCGGTGATTGCGAGCATCGCGACGGCGACGCCGGTCGCGAGCGCGGTCTCGATGCGCGCGAGGCGCGGGCGCAGCTCGATCTGCGAAGCGATCGACAGCGCGCAGATAGTCCAGGCCGCGAGGCAGGCGACGTCGAGGATCGCCATTGCGCTGAAGCCGACTTCGTAAGCGGTGTCGTGGCCGTTTCGCTGGGATACGGAGAGGCCGTGCGCCCAGATCGCTATGAGCGCGAGGCTCACAACCGCAGCGACGCTGAGTCCCAATGCCCAGCGCAACGGCGTTCGCGTGGCAGATGAGCGCTCTGCTGCGAGCACGCCGAGCGCCCTGGGGAGCGCGAGCAGGATTCCGCACAGCACGGCAAGCGCTGCGAGCGGCGCGAGCACCTTCATCACGAGCACGGCGTCGCCAGCGGTGGTGAGGACCGCGTGGCCCTTCAGTTCTTGCCAGTTCTCCGCGAAGCGCTGGAAGACGGCCGCGCCGACAAGGAAGATCGCAAAGCCGCAAAGCGTGATCAGCGATCCGGCCCGCACTCTCGCGGTCGCCCGCGAGCCTTTGCCGAGGCCGAAGCGGCGCAACCGCTCGCCCGCGCCGCTTCGGAGCACGTCCAGGCGCGTGCTCCAGGGGATCGCCTCGCCGCTGCTCGTGGCAAGCATCAGCTCGGCGAGCTCCTCTGCGTAGCGGGCGCGCCACGCCGCTGGGTAGCAGCGCAGCCATCTTCGCGTGCTGCGCTTCCGGCGGTCGTCTGCGCCTGCTCCAGGGGCGAGTCGTCTACGTGCGCTCATGCTGTGCCGCCGATCGCCTCGCCTGGGCGTCGCGGCAAGCTCGGTTGACGCGGGCTCCGCTGCGGCCG
>JBOGXX010000227.1:0-2272 GCA_050696475.1 Solirubrobacteraceae bacterium
CGTGGATGAGGGCGGCCTGCCGGCCGCGGGGTTCGTTGGCGTGGCGGGCATGGATGTCGATCGGACACGGAGGCTGGCGGAGCTGATCGGGGAGGCGCGCTCGGTCGTGGCGCTGACGGGCGCGGGCTGGATGCGGTGATCACGCAGAACATCGACGCTGAGCGGGGTGCTCCGCGGCGGATCGCTGCTCAGGGCCTGACGAACGTGTCGGGGTCGGGCCCGGTCCGCTCGCCCGCGTCCAGCTCGTCGATCGCCTGCATCTCTGCTGGACTCAGCTGGAAGTCGAACACGTCGAAGTTCTCTTCGATCCGTTGCGGCGTCACGGACTTGGGAATCACGACGTTGCCGAGCTGCAGATGCCAGCGGATCACGACCTGGCCGGGGGTCTTGGAGTGGTCCGCTGCGATCTGCACGATCGCCGGGTCGTCCAGGACCTTGCCCTGCGCCAGCGGGCTCCACGCCTCGGTGATGATCCGCAGCTGCTCGTGCTCGCGGCGCAGGCCGCGCTGCTGGAAGTGGGGGTGCAGCTCGATCTGGTTGATCGCGGGCGTCTCACCCGTCTCGCGGATGATCCGCTCGAGGTGTGCGGGCTGGAAGTTCGAGACGCCGACCGAGCGCACCAGGCCCTCGGCGCGGGCGTCGACGAACGCCCTCCAGGTCTCCACGTAGCGGTCGTGGGCGGGAACCGGCCAGTGGATCAGGTACAGGTCCACGTAGTCCATCTCCAGCCGCTCCAGGCTCGCGCCCAGAGCCCGTTTTGCCTGCTCGTAGCCGTGGGCGTCGTTGAAGCACTTGGTCGTCACGAACACCTCGCTGCGCTCAAGGCCCGACGCGCGGATCGCCCGGCCGACCTCCGCCTCGTTGCCGTATGCGGCTGCCGTGTCGATGTGGCGGTAGCCGGCCGAGAGCGCCCGCGCGAGGACCTCCTCGGTCTCCCGCGGCGGGACCTGGAAGACGCCGAAGCCCAGCTGCGGGATCGTGTCGGAGTCGCGAAGCGCGATCTGGGGAACGTGGCTGGTGGTTGCGCTCATGGCTCCCGAGCTTCCCGCGCCTTCTGGCGTCTAAACCGGCTTTCCCGGCGTGAGCGCGGCCGTGAGGTCGCGCGCCGGATCGATCCGCCAGCGCTCGGCGACGGCCTCGAGCTCCCGGTCGAGGGCCCAGGCATCCGCGCGGGAAGGGCCCTGGTGCTCGACGCTCGCCCCCTTCAGCGCCATGCAGCCGGTGTTCTCGCCGATCTCCCTGATCTCGCGCAGCTCCTGCTCGCTGAGCTGGACTTCGAGTCCGCTCACGGCTGCCAGCTCCTTGCGCTTGTCCTCGATCGCGCGGGGAGGCGAGCTCCCATCGACGGCGCGCTCCTGGATCAGCGTCGGCGCCACGCAGCACACCGCCGGCTGCGCCAGGTTCCACGCGCACGCGAGCTGCAGCATGCTCAGCCCGCGGCGCTCCGCGATCGGGCGCATCCGCTCGAGCTTCTCCCAGCCCGCCTGCACCCAGCCATCGGGGCGGAACTTGCGGTGGTCGTACTCCGCGAAGGAGTGCCCGGGCGCCACGTCGTCGTGGAAGAGCCCACCGTAGTCGACCACCCGCGTGATCAGCTTCAGGTCGTTGGCGCGAGCCGCATCCAGCACGAGCTCGCCCGGCCACGGCTCTAGCGGGTTGAGGATGATCATCGCCCAGTCGATCTGTGCGCCGAAGCGCTCGATGCAGTCGATCAGATCCAGTGTGAAGCCGTTGGCCGGACCGGGCGCCACGCCCAGCAGGCGCGTCAGACCCGCCTCGCGCACCGCCTGCATCCCCTCCCATACGACCGGGCTGGAGTAGCCGGTGCGATCGGGGTTGTGCAGCAGCAGCAGGTCGAAGCGCTCCACCCCGCAACGCTCGAGGCTGCGCTCTGTGGCCATGCGGATGTACTGCGCGTAGCCGTCGGCTCCGCGCAGGCGCGGGTCTGTGAAGCGCGGAAAGCCCTTCGCGCCGTCGCGCTCGCCCGCGTAGAAGTCGTGGCCGATTGCGCCCACGAGGCAGTAGCTGTCGCGCTCGCTGCCCTGCAGCGCCGCGCCCAGCACCCTGTCGGCCTCGCCGGCGCCGTAGACGTCGGCGGTGATCACCGTGTCGATCCCCGCGCCCGGGCGCAGCAGCGCCTGCAGGCGCTCATCCGAGATCGGCTCGCCGAAGTGCATGAAGCGCCAGCCGCTCCAGGTGCCGACCGCCGTGGTGGTGGGATCCATCGACATCAGCGCGTCACTTTACTCGATTGCCCGCCGCGGCGCGATCG